>JAHOYU010000104.1 GCA_019038625.1 Candidatus Latescibacterota bacterium
CATCGCTGGATCTCGGGCTCTTTGTCCGTCATTTTTCCCTCCTTTACTGAACTCCGATATTAGCATATCATCTGTCCAGTTCCAAAGGGGGACGGTATACGATCACCTGCATCAGGTATCGTTTGCCCCAGACATAGTGGCTCTCGCGGTCGACAAAGTCCCGCCGCGTCACGCGATCCTGCGCCCGTATATTCTTCTGATGCTTTTTGATCCAGTCAAGCTTGGAGATGGCGAATACGCGGATACTCTCCATGCTCATATGCGATGGGGCCGAGATACGCACACGGCCTGTCGGAGGATGGATACTGAGACGAACTCTCTTAACCCTCTTCAGAACCACATCTATCACAATGTCGGTCAATGTGATCTGTTCTGCCATCAATACTCACCCTGCACCTTTACGGTCAGGAAGATCCGCTCCACCTCGTCCTCATCCTGCGGGATTTTGTACAGGGCAGTATTTCAGAATGTTAGTGCACAATTGGCTAACCGCCGACAATAACCAGCGCCGATAAAAGGGTTGAAATTTAGGAAAAGTAACAACTTTCTTACGGTCCAGGCAATGAAAGCCGCACAATATTAGGCGTCTGCGTTCATTGCCATTGTTATGCATTATCATATCACAGGTAATTCTATTATTACTTTTGTTAACCAAGGCGTGAATTCGTCAGATTTGCCAATATTTCTTTTTAAAGGCATGCTGCCGATGGCTATTTTTCCTGAATGCTTTTCGACTATCTGTTTTGTGTTAAATAATCCTATGCCTAATCCGGATTTGTCAAACATCGCAGCTTGACTACCCCTGTACCCTTTTTGGAAGATGCGCCTAACTTCAAAATCTTCAATAGGAAGGCCCACATTTTCAATTTCTATTTGTACGCATCCTTTCTTTCTAAATGGATTTATAACCACTGTAGAATATATGCTTTTTGCCACTTTGAAGGTATACTTTATTGCATTATGGAATATGTTCATAAATGATAAAGAAAGCGCTTGATCGTATCCATCCGATAAGGAAAACATCGAATCCTTATGGTTTTTAAGTATTAGTTTAATATCTCGCCGCTTTGCATAGTAATCAATATTTTCCATTGTTCTCTTCAACATACTTATTATATTTACATTTCCTGGTGGCTCTTCGGTATCGTATTCTTGTGATAAAGGGGGGGAATCTTTGTCAATTTCTCCTTTATTTAGTTTTATTATCTCCGCCATCCTCATTACACCAATATGCCAATCCGGATATAGCATTATGGGTGCAATTTTCTTGAGTTGGGGTTGTGTGGGATCAGAATCGTCCAGTTGTCCGCGAATTATTTGCCCTCCTGCATGTTTCTTTTCTATAATTCTTAAGGCCTCGTTAATTTCATATTTTGCGTATCTGCCATTATGAACAAAGTCTCTTGAAACAAGAGCAATTATTGTATCAACCTCCCTCAGTCCCCTTGCAACATATAAAGGCCAATCTTTCTTGCCATATGACTTTTCTACGTCAATCCAAACTGAAAATCCTATATTTTCCAGATCTGATTTGAGTTTTAGTGCACTATTTTCATTTTCTCTTGCGTACGAGATAAAAAGCTCGCTTCTCATTCTTTTACCTAGTTTTTCTTTTGCTTAACGTTGGCTTCACCTGCAAGCGTGGCTGGCGCGGCCTGTGCGCCAGCACAAGACGTGACAGGCGCGATTGTCAGTGTGCAAGCTCTTGTTATGTGTAATTCTATATTCCGCTGTCTGCTTCTCAAAGCTAATTCCGTGACATCTGGCTGTAGTGATCGGAATACCCCGTCTTCTCAAACACCAAACACAGACCTTCCTTGAAGGAATCGTAATCAAATTCTTTCAGATCAAATATGTTCTGCCCCAACGAATGTGACTCACGATTAACGTAGCGACAGAACGCCTGGTACTTGGTGTCCTGTAGTTCAGGCATCTGGAATACGTTGTTCAGGTCTTTCCTCTTTACGAAGTTGAAGAAGTACTCAACGATGTTTCTCATACAATTGGCAAGCAAGGCAGGTGGTTGGCTGGAATCGTTGACGACCTCCCAATACGACTGGTAGTCGTTCTGAATTTCTTCGTACTTCATATCCAGTATCTGACTGCCTACGGAATTCTTCACGATACGGAACAATTTCTGCGTACTCTTTCGCCGTTCGTGATTCGGGTCTGTCAACTCGTAGAAGAAATACAAACTATGCGTTAGAACAAAGACCTGTGTGAAGCGCCTAGACTGAAAGAACAGGCGTTTAATGAGCTGTCCCACATTGAAAATGTAGATATGGGACAGGCTAGAAATCGGATCATCAATCACAGCTATACGTTGCGTCGCGGTATCATCCGCACTGAGTCGGCCCACGCAGAGCTCGCAGAAATAGAGAAAGCTGATGATCATCTTTTCGCCTTCGCTCAGGGTATGGAAAGCATCATCAGTTTGGCTGGAACGCACTATTCGGTACAGCCTGTCTGAGTGTTTGCTAATTCTGAAGTCTTCAATTCCGAGATCAAGTAATCCGGCATTGATGTTCTCTATTGCCTGATCAATGTTTACGGTCTCTTTCTGAACTGCCGATATGATCTTCTTCTGCGCACCAATATGATTCTCAAGCACTACTGTTTCTTTTTCCAGAACTCCCGTCTTGCTCTGTGCGTCTTCGCTATCCTGCGAGTACCGCGATATCGTCTGGTCGTACTGCCATCGCATCAACTGCCAGAACTGGACTTTCAACGCTTCCAAGGATGCGTCTCTGTCAGCAATCTTCGCGTTGTGCTTCCGAATGCGAACGTTGACGCGATCCATTGCATCATTGAATGCATCGAATGCAGGCATGGAATCATCTAGCGTTGTTCCTGTACGCGGGTTCTTGAGTTTGTCCTGAATCCTCCGGGCATTACCTTCAAGCAACTGAACGCAATCACTATAAAGCTTCTCTATCTCTGCTTTGGATTCCGCTGCAAATACGTGGGTGGTGTATTCCGAAGCACTGGGCAAGCTTTCGATTGCAGCGCGGTACGCTGTTTCGAGGCCGACAAGAGTTGATACGGCCTCCATATATTCTTGGTCAAAATACTCCGTGATGTTTTCAACTAGCACCGAAGTGATTGTGCGCTCCTGGCAGAACGGGCACAGGCTGCCTTGGCCGTCTATTTCCGCTGGCAGATATTCGAGTCCCTCCTTCACCCAGTCCGAGTTCTCAAGCTCCTTGATTAGATCTGCTACAACACTGTCATCGTTGCCGACGATTGCTTTGCTGAGCAGCGTATGTGACTCTACAGAGCGTTGAGAAAACGTGAGTTTTGGGAGCTCATCTAGAGGCAGAGCGGCTGTGTCCTGCAGGGTCTCGACATCCTTCTTCAGTTTAGGGATGTCTACACTGGGCTCGTCGTTGGGTTTCGCGAGTGACAAGACATGGGAGAAGAGTTTTCCCTTTTGGCCTTTGAGGCCGTCCAGACAGTACTCAAGCACTCGATCGCCGCCGCAATAATTGGTCTTGATCTTCCAGATCTCATCTACGGCGTTCTGCTTCTGTCTATCAAAGTCGTCTTGGGCTTTAGCCTTCTCTTCTTGCTTCTTGAGAATGGATTGCTCAAGACCGTCTAGTTGTGTCTGGGCCAAGGATATCTTTTCCTCTGCCGCTTTGTTCTCTTTGGAGAGACTGAATATTCCCTTTAGGCTATCTGCTTCGTAGAAATGTTCTCGAATGAACGACTGATTATATACGAGAATGGCGTTCGTCGATTCGGGATTTATTTTGCAGTCCCCGAATCTCGGGGCGTCCGGTTTGTAAAGGAAGTCAGAGACTATTGATTTGCCGGTTCCGTTCAGTCCATAGATCAGATTGACTTTCTTGTCAGTTGTGAGAGAGGTCAGCGCTTTATAACTTGCGACCTTCGACATTTGTATCTCTGCAATCACAAATGCTCCTCCATTGATTCAGAACACATAACGACTAAAATCACCTGTTTTTGTGGAGCGCAGCGGAATAAAAGTCAGGTGCATTTTATTGTTATACAATTCACGTTTAGGCACTCAACCTTCTCAAATATCTATGATTTCGTCATCCTCAAACCACCCTGCATTCTTCAAGTGGGTGGTTACCTTCTCCTTTTCGACTGTGTACGCCACGATGGCCAGGCTGTTTTTGGTCCGACTGCATGTGACATAGAATAGTCGTCGTGTCCTGTCGACAGCTGTTTCTTTCCCATCTGCGAGATTCCTCTGATCAGTTGATGTTGGTTCTTTCGCTCCGAATAGCTTGTCGTAGCTAAACATAAATCCGCGAGCTTCGTTATCGTCCAAAATCACCATCACACGCGGATACTCCAATCCTTTGATTCCCTGATGGGTCCCAAATGGAGATTCATCCGAGATATATTGGACATAGGATTTCAGTTGGCTAAATGGAGCGGTAAGAGCCTTGTCCCATGCATCAATGCTTGGATCGTGGGCAGATTCAGCGGGATCATCAGCATCACTCTCATCTTCTGCTGAATCCGGTCGAGATATGACAGGTGCAAATACGTCAGGTATGGCAAGCAGCCCGATAGCCGCAATTGCTTTCAGAACAGCTATCAGGGATGGATCGTTGTCGTCGTCCCACAGGGTAAAGAGCGATCTTACAGTATCGTCGGCTTTGTGGATCTCATCCATTGGCGATTTGCTGAGTTTCAGTGTGTCAGCGGATACAAGCGGGGATTTCTTGACAATTCGCGCAACAGCAAATCTATCCGCTGATTGCAGTGCCGTTACCAGAGGAAGCACCTTCTGCGCGAAAAACGGAATACCGCTTAATGTTCCATCAAGCAATCCGGTCTTGAACTTTGCAACTTGATAGAGCGGTTCGAAGAAGTCACTAAACCCACCTCGCCTCGCGGCCATGTGATGCTCAAGCGTGAGTGTCTTCACTTCTCTATTCTCTCCAAACCACTGATTGTCTGATGTGACTTCAGCCATCCTTCTGGCAATCTCTGATTCGACAGCGGTCTTGTTGGTCTCATCACCATCTTGCACAAGGAACAGTCGGACAAATCCCTCTGAAGCATCTTCTCTTGGCTCCTGTGCTTGCCCATCTGCTTCGGCTCTGATCGTGTTGATGAGCCTTACGATGCGCTTTGGGCATCTATGGTTGATAGTAATAGCAGGCTTTGCCCAGTCATCTGGAATTGCTTTCGCGATACCCGTTTTCCCGTCTGAATATATTCGCTGCATTTCATCCCCGAAGAGAGCCAAACAGAATTCCTTTGAATGCTCTTGCTGAACGGCAAGAAACGCATCGATCAAATCCTTCTGGGTGTCTTGAACTTCGTCAACAAGCAGGATCGGATACTTGCGAATCAGAATTCGCTGCATCAGCAGCTTATCTGCAAGAAACGCAGTCGAAATACAGATGACTTCTGTGTGATTCAGTGAGTTCTTGCCGATGTTGTCGCCATTCGGATTGTAAGCGAAGTACTTGATTGTATCGAGACGAGCCAACCGCGCCTTCTTCTTCTCGATCTGTACAACACGATCAGCAGAAGCCTTACCAGCTCTGCCCTTTCGCTGCTTTTCTTCGAGGTCGCTGATTTGGGTTGTCAGATTGTGATCGAGCCACTCGCGAATATCGTCATGATATGATCGAATCAGTTCCCAAGCAAAGCTGTGAATAGTGGATATTGAGAATATCGGATCGTAATAGGTTCGGTGCTTGATCTCATCACATGCAGCATTCGTATACGTGATGACGCCAACATTCCGACCGGAAAGACGGAAAGACTGGCCATGCTTCTCGCGAAACTTCTTCATTGCTTCAACAACGGCGCGCGTCTTCCCAGACCCGGCACCGGCAAACAGGAATAAACTCCTGGGATTATCCAGACTGAGACAGTTCGCCATGACATCGGCGAGCTCAGTGGTCTGCGCGGCAGGATCAGGCATTCTTGGCCTCCGTTGTTGCGGAGGCCAGGAAATCCTGTTTTCTTTCAGCCAGTTTGACTTCCAGCCATTCAAGCCCTTCAGCAATGTAGGCTGGAGGCTTCAACTCGCTTGGCTCGGTAAGATAGAGCAATTCCAAAGCCATCCCGGCTTTACTCCCTGCCCCTAAGCTGTTGAACATCTCATTTGCGGCTTCGGGCAAAGTGGGTTTATCAAGGGCTTCTGCAAGCTTCTTCAGTAGGCCTGTGGGGGCCGAATATCCCCGGAACAATTCCAGATTGGTCAGAGCCAACGAATCTTCAAACGTGTACGGAATGGTTTCTTCTTCAGTAGAGTCATACTTGTACTTGAGCATTATCGGACATTGATAAGCTACCCTGATCTGCTCATTGTCAGACTGCTTGTCATCGTTGGAACAATCCAGGATTTCATCCAGCGATTGCTTCTTGGGAAGCCATTTCTTAAGTGTGGCATTGCCAGTTCGATACTTCTTGCCCCGTTCGGGAAATATCTTTGCAGTGCCGGTCTCACCGATTGAATCCAAATCCGTGATCACAAGCGAAAGAAGGCCCAGTGTTGCAAGGAGTGGTTTCAAGCGGTGTGCGTGACTGCCGCCAATCTCAAGCAAGGAGATATAGCTTTGATCCAGCTTCTTGAATCCATTCTTTATGAAATGCGGAACCAGCATTCGTTCCGCCGATCCTTCGACAAGAATGGCCGCATCAGCAAAGAATAGATCACAATGCGTCGACTTGATGTAGCGTGTCGCAAATTTCGATGTCTCTGAAGTACTCCCGAACGTCTTGGAGAGATTCACAACAGTCGCGGAAGGTATCTCTCCTTTCTGCGCTGCGGGTTTGCGCCGAAAATAGCGCAAGCACGTAAAATCCAACTCGTGCGCTATATGCGATGAATGCGTGCTGACAATCATCTGAGTATTGAGCTGAGGCCCTGCGAGTTTTGCATGGTTGCGCAGCACCGCATAAGCCCTCTTGATAAATACCTGCTGAACCTGCGCGTGCAGGTGAGCTTCCGGCTCTTCAATGAGAACAATGTGAAGCGGCTCGATAATGGTCTCATCACCGCTCTGCTTTCTTGCCGCTTTGCCAACCCGCATCCATTCGTCCCTGAACCGAATCAGGCTGAATACCATGGAGATAAGGTTCTGATACCCCAACCCGTTATACTGTTCCGGTAGCGACAAGGCGGCGGTGTCGACACCTTCGGGCAGAACATCAAACTGAACGGCGGCCTTGTGGTCCAAGGTGTCAACAGCACGGAGTTCGCTGGTCAGAGAAATACGCGGGTCGCTGAAACCCGGATAGTTCAAGCCCTCAAGTTCGCCAATTGCAGGCTTGAAACTTGTTCTTAGCTTCTCGTCAAATATCGCCTTTGCCTCTTCGATGGCTTCCAGGGCTTCAATATCGCTGGCATCTGGAGAGTCTGAAGGATTCAAATGCTTGGTGAAATATTGCCGGAGCTGAGTGGACAAGCTCGCAAATGTGCCCCGTGACTCATCTTCAGTGGTGGGATCTGAGAATCCCCTTTGGGCCGTGATAACGTCAATCTTGAAGAGACCGTCAAATGGGTCCCGGTCCATCGGTTCACTGTCAGCAGGAAGCGGCTGGGGTCTAGCCACTCCTTTCTCTGGATCACAGCATTTCGCAGGGTCCAGGATGTACGCCTTTACCTCAAACTGTTCTCGAAGAGTCCTGTCCAGGAAATTGCGCATTGATCCCGGCCATAAGGATAATCTGCGCTTCCCTTTTGATGAATCGGATGGTTCGGTGTCTCGGGCCGCTTGATAGGCATCGCGAAAGTCTTTGTACAGCTTTTCAATGTTAATAGGGGCGAATACCAGCCGGACACCGAGTTTCTGCTTAGGTGTCCAGTCAAGTGTTGGGAGCAGATGAATAACATGGTGGATATCCGCATCAGCGGCATTAAGCCAGATATCGATGGATGGCAAATACGGCAGCCATTGTGCGAGGGTAAGGTCTGGCAAAGTGTCGTCGTCTGCACTTACCCAATGTGTGCCGATTTGATTGATCTGCGACCAATTCGACAGAGTGAAGTCCGTGGTTGCGATATTGTTGCGACGGTGCTTCTTGAGGAACAGACTCATCGAATCTATCGCGGAGGTCTTGCCGCTATTATTCGCGCCGACCAGAATCGTTTCCTGTGAAGCAATTTCTACCCTGCAGGATTTGAGTTTGCGGAAGTTCTGGATCTCAACAAAATCAATGTTCATGTGGTTACCTCGGTTTCCCCGTGTCGCATTGGGAAATAGCCTTATTTGTATAACGGTTGACATAACCGGCCCGCTGAAAGCGGGTCCGGTTCATGGAGTTGTTAGGCGGCATGATCGTTCATGCGTCTTCCGCCATCTGATCGGCCCATGGGAAGCGTCTCTGCTTCCTTTCTTCAAGGAACTCAGCTACCACTAGATCAACACCTTCCTCGAATAGAAATTGCCGGACCGGACGTTCACTTGCTGCCATCGCCTCTTCCTTGGATACGGAAACCACCTCCACACCAGGGCTGAACTCTTGTAGAACGGATACGACACGATCAACAATTTCTAGGTTCTGCTCGCCATGGATGACGTAAAGCACACCGCAACGCGACTGGTTCCGCCATTTTGCCAGATATTGATTAGCCGGCCAGCCCACAACATTAGTATTGAATCCATGCGTTGCGAGTCCTTTCGCGATATCTTGAGCTGCATCCCACGCCTCATCGACTGTATCCATCCCCGCCACCTCAATCATGAATTCTCCGTTTTCCGTAAATGTGACTTGTTCGGCTTCGACGGCAGCTATTCTGGAGTCACGAACTTCCTGATCTGATGCTTCTTCGGGTACAGAACCAACTCTAGAAATCAGCCTTTCCATCTGTTGCTCTACCGCATCTATGCGAGCGACTTCAGCATTTGACCGAATTGCGACGCTCGAGCGCAGGTTCGCGAGTTCCGCGGGCACATCTGATCCAACAAGTTCTATTTTATTCGTCATCGCGCGAACATATGTTCCTACATCAACTGTAGTTCCGAACTCGGTGGGCGGGTAAAGGACGTAGGGTCTAAACCAAAGTATCAGAAAGAAAGCAATAGCGACCACGCTGGGAAACGCGATCGCGAAAACAGTCAATGCGACTTGGACATTTCCAGTCGCTTGGGTGACTGCTATACCTGTGACAACCTCCGTCAGCGATAGGAAAAGAGAGATCACCCAAAGGGGTGTCATTTTATTGTCTTTGCGTGTTTCTGCCATTCCCCCTCCTTACCTAGTGCCGCCTAACGTTGCTAATCAGCCGCGCGGTTTTTTGCGTCGGCTGAATTAGTTTTGTTAGGCCCTTAGATTATTCCCCATTCCTGAGCATGGTAAAGATAGGAAAACTCACTTCCTCTTAAGGCTGCTCTTTTTTTATTAAATTCACTTACTAGATAATGTCCCACTTCAATTGCACCCACCAAGGTCAGACCTGGTATTGTCCATTCAAGTGGAAGATCAGCAATTTTCGTCGCTTGGTCTGCAACTAATCCAGCCGTTCCCCATAAGGTAGGGGATTTGACATTTACAATTGTTTTTAAACAACCTGTGGCTGTCTCAATACCAGATTCTTTCATTAATTCAGTCAGTTCACTTACACCTAATTCTATATTTTCTTTAAAACCAGCTAAAACTTGGTTTACTATGTTTTTGTTTTCCGAATCGGATAAATCTCTATGAAATTGATCAAGGCTTGAACGAAAATTTAACAATGCCATCCTATTTTTGTTGTTTTCTTTGAAATCTAATATATCCGCGATAGAAACATCTTCGCGAGGAATTGGAAGGCTGTTTTTGAATTTGACATCCAAACACGAGAATCCTTCATTTAAGCTTGGAGACTTGAATACCAATCCTTCATAAATGTTAAGATTTGTTCCAGGCATAGTGTGATTAATATCAATATCAGCTAAGTATTTTGCTAATAAGGCCATATATAAAAGACCTGTATTATTTTCGAAACGGTACCACTCCCCCTCACCTTCCCATTTTTTTGCTAAACCATTTCTCTGGAGCCAATCAAAAAGTCGATTAGATACCTTGTCATGATGTATTTTTGAATTATAAAAACGCTTTTTGTTTTTTGGAACCAATTTTTTAAATGATTCGGATTTCACAATTATTTTAATTTCTTCAAAAAATTCGTCATGTTTTTCAAAATGGTTTTCTAATTTAAGAAAATTATCTGGAGGAATTGGCCTGAAAACATTCTTATCAAAAAGATATTCTATGTCAGGAGAATAGGGTATTACTGGCTTCGTTTTGTCGGTTTCATAATCATATTTTAATGGTACAATAGATGCCAACTCATCCCAATACAACAATGCTTGCTTGAGCCATGACCCTTCAGGAAGTGCTATAGTGGGATAATAAAGAATCGTTCGATTAATCTTGGTCTTATCTTTTCCTATCATTTTATCCTCCCTTGAGGAGTTTTCTCAATTCAACTTGCCTAACACACTCTTAGGCTGCTTGAAGTTATATTTATCAAATCACTCATATACATCTATGAATCCGATTGTATGTCCTTAATGCGTCCCTTGGTTGCTTGGAAAGCAAATAGTATCACAATGATAGTGTTTTTTCACTACTTAAATTTGATTTAATGCGAAGTGTCAAATATAGTTTACGCCAGCATTGGCGGTAAGAATCCTTGCAGTTAGTGCAGGATAAGTCCATAGACAGTAGTATTTGTGAACCGAGACAGGGTATGGCAATTTGCCTTCTACTTTATATTGAGAGAGGGGGAAATGCCATCAGCCTCGTCGCGAGATTCCGCAGCACGCAACACTTCAACAAGAGCAAGGAGGGGGATTTATCAGTCTCATCGCGAGATTCCGCAGCGCACCATCTGTAAAGCTGAATATTGAAAGATGTTCGTGGCGCGCGAGGACTGCTTGAGCAGAAAGGCAAGATCCCATGCCCTGGCGAGGCTACCGTACCCGCACCCTGTACACAACCCTGCCCTCTTCCCCCGGAGCAAGACTGAACGGCGCCTGCCTTGAGAGCAACACCCGAAGCGTAGATGTCCCCGCATCGAACATCCCCTCATCGGCATCGAGCGGATCAGCAGTGAGATAGAAGCTGATGCCACTGCGTACCCATTCGATATCGTTGCCAGGGCCGAAGGCATCGGGTACAAGTTCAACGGCTGGGGAGACAGGATCGATGATAACTATCTCCAGGACATCATCGAGTCCCGGATTGGAGAATATGATCGTATAGGTCACGATATCGCCCGGACGCGCAGTAACCAAGTCGACTTCTTTAACGAGATTGAGTATACCGCTCGAACTGGACAGCACAGTCAGCTGATCGGTGACCGAGGCGGCCGTCGTGATAGCTGTACCCGAAAGTGTCTGGTACAGGGTTATTACTGCCATTCCCGTAGTCCCCGCTGGTACGGTCGCGGGAACGAAGATCCTGACGATTACGGTAACCATATCCTGTCCCGGAACAGCCGGATCGAGGTCGAGGTCTGCCGAAGTGAGCAGCACGTCTCCCACATCGAAGAGTCCGTCACCATTAACATCTCTGTACCACACATCGGCCCATCCGGCGGGCAGTGATATCCCGACCGAAGCCTGTCCGGCAGTACCTGCTGTTATCATGTGTGGAAGATCGATGAATCCCCCCGCGGGGCCGTTACGGACGAGCGAAGGAGCGATCACCGAGATCATAACGTCTGCAAAATCTATAAACACAGTATCCCCGGCCGCAAGAACACCAGCCGAGACAGTATCTGGACTGAGGCTGATCATCCCGGAAGGGGTCGTTGAAATCACGTCACGAAGCAGGCCTGCCGGGATCTCGAAAAGATATGACCCATCGGCGCCGGTTGCCATATTGTACGGAGTCGATGGATCGGTCACTGTCACATTCACTCCCGGCCATCCTGGTTCTCCAACATCGTAGACACCGTCATGGTCCGCATCATCAAAGACACGCCCCACGATAAAGGCCGAAGTGATAACTTCCAGCTCGACGCTGTCCTCGAGGTCACGTGAAAGAGCCCTTCCATCGAGGATCAGGTTTGTCCTTGCCGCGGCCGTAGCCGGTATCGAGACTCTTACCGTATAGGCGATGGAATTTCCCGGATCGATGACCGGAGTCTCAAAAGGCGACGCGTGGTCGACCAGACCGTCAAAGATCATCACGGAGCCCACCGGCCATCCAGCCGGATCGTTCCATGTCACTTCGAACGAGTCTGGCGCGCCGCCCCTGTTAAAAACTTCAAGGATCGCGGTGACCATAGTGGCCGGCGATCCGAAGATCATTGCCGTTCCTCCGCCACCTGACCCTGCGGGCGCGGTCACGAGCGCCCCGTCGCCATCGATGACCAGATCGACCTGCGGAGGCGGATCGATATGTACGTTCGCTATTATACTTTCGACATTGGTCGGATCGACTGTAGAAATAACATCTATTATATATGCGTAGTCGGATGGCAGGGCGCTCTCGGGAATCGTTACCTGGAACGAATAAAGTCCCGAAGTCCCACCCGCGATCACAGGTGTGGTCCACGGTGAACTATTACCCGCAAGAAGGGCCATCCATCCCGGAACGCTGTTCCAGTTCAAAGTATACGCCTCCGGGTCGCCACTCTCGTTCTGAAGTTCGACGGTGAAGACGATAGTCCTGCCGCCGATGGTGGCCTGAAGCGAGCTTCCCCCGTCACCAAGGCCAGGTGTACCGAAGATATCATCACCATTGCCGTCGATCAGAGCATCGACAAGATACTGATAGCTTACGACCACCCGTCCCAGGACACTGTCGACGAAATATCGTTTATTCGATTTCATGCCGTCGACGATGATGTCGAATGTGCCCCCGGTGCAAGTCAGGGGAACGATGACCTGGAGAATGAAATCGCCTGCCGAGCAGTTCGTCGGAGAAAGTCCCCCGTCGAACAACACTGTCCACCCCGCAGGGGTGTTCCACTCGATATCGAAGGTATTCGCCCCACCCTCGTTCTCCACGGTCACGAGGAAATTGATCGTGTCGCCCGGGTTGGCCAGCGCCAGCGAACTTCCTCCAAGCCCCGTTCCAAGAGGCCCGTATGTATCTGCTCCGTTCCCGTCTATCATCAGGTCGGTCTCGTTCCCCGACGCGACCGATATGCCGGCCGTCACACTTTCACTTATCCTGCTGTCGGTCATCGAGACAGCATCGAGTATCGATACAAATGTGTTGAATGCGGCATTCCCGGGAATCGTGACCGCGAGTGTATAATTGACCTGCGAACTCACACCCAACTCAGGAGTAGTCCATGGGAAAGCGTGATCTGTCGTCCCGTCATTTATAACCGCGGACCAGCCTCCGGTCGGTTGGGTCCAGTCAAGGGTGAATGAATCTGGGATGGAGCCCTCATTCTGGAGAATGATCGGGAAAATTACCGTATTGGACTGCTGCCCCGATATGGTGGAGCTGCCACCGAGACCGGCGCCTGTAAGATCGATGATATCGTCTCCGCTTCCGGCGATGACTATATCGACTTTCGGAGCTATGACACGTGTGACCGCGGTCACACCATCTTTTCTCAAGGTATCAGAGATCGACGATGCGTAGACGAGCGTCTCGTAATCCCCTCCCGACATCGAAAGCGGAATAATCGTTCTCAGAGTAAACGAGGCCGTACCACCAGGACTCAGCGCCGCTGTGGTGAACATCCCCGTGTAGGTAGCAGCACCATAAACGATCTCGGCTGTCAGAGGCGTTTCAGGAGAGAACCATACCCTGAACGAGTCGGTGACTATCCCTGAGTTCATCAATTCCACATCATATTCCACTGTCGCGCCGACTCCTGACTGAAGGAATGAGATGCCTCCGCCTCCATCGGGGTCGATCACTCCAAATCCATTCGCGTCTATCGCAAGATCTGTCAGATAATCAGACGGCACTACATTCGTCACGAGCGATACGCTGTCGAACCTCAGTCCGAATGAAGTCGATACTGCATCGAGTATCGTCGTATATCCAGCGACTGATTCACCCGCAGGAATGGTCAGACTGACCGTCGCCTGTATCGACGCTCCTGAAGGTATCGAGGGGGTCGTCCAGGGCAGCGGATAATCTGTGCCGCCGTAATTCAGCACGGCGATCCAGCCGGCGGGGAGTGAAACGGATAGGGTGTAGGAGTCGACATCGAGACTTTCGTTCTCGACATCTATCAGGTAGGACACCGTTTCACCCGCCTCGCCACTGCTGGAAGAACTGCCTCCGCCTCCCGTACCGGGATCCGCGAAGAGGTCGTCACCATTACCGTCGACGATCAGGTCGACATATTTCGAATAGATCAGAGACACGTCATCGATGAATGTCCACGTCTCGAAAAGATTGTCGTAAGTGTTTTCCTGCCGGAAATGGATCCTGACAGTCTGTCCGGCCCATGGCGACATATCGAAGCCGCCAGGCCCGATCCAGCCGCTGTCCTTGAACTGATTGTTCCATTCGTCGAATGAGAAATTGACCACGGTCGCGAGAACATTGTCCGAGAGATCTCGCACTTCCACTATGAACGGATCGTAGTTGACTCCATCGTACCCCTGCTGCCTGAATCTAAAGAAGAGACTGGCTGCAGAGACGTTGGCAGGGATGGTCACGTCATGATACATGAAACCATGCCTGTTCCGGCGCTGGGTAGTGTACTTGAATCCAAGCAGGGCCGAGTAATTACCCGCGTACGGCAGATCGAGCGCGACCATGTGGTCGGCCCAGCTGTCGTTTGTGCCTCCATTGTTATTACCGCCACTATGGACCCACTCGGAAGTGAAGCTGCCTGTCTCGAAAGTACCGCCAACTATCAGTTCGCCGGCGGACAGGGCGCCTGGAACAAGCGCGCAGACAAACGCGGCAAGGAGTATCGCCAGCGTGCTCACCTTCTGGAACATCCCCGTAAATTTATTTTCATTTCTTTTTGTCATCTTCATTCCTGTGCTCTTCAATCATGGAAATGCTCAAGTATCTTCTCGTTAAATTTCATCTTCATCCCGAAGTGGAATCCACTACGGTTAAAATCGTTTATCGGTGCATCGGCGTCCCTGTGTCCGCCGAAATCGTATCCGCAACCTACCCAGACGTTCTCCGCTACGACCCGCCCGAGCTGCAGTCCGCCACCGAACCGGACCGTGCCGGTCTCGCTCTGGTGTACTATCCTCGAGGCAAAGGTGACATCCCACTTGCTGCCTATCTTCCTTATCGCCTGAAGCTGATAGAGGAAACTGGCGGTGGAGGCCGTATAAGATTTAAAGGTGTTCTTCACCCACCTGCCCCCCAGCTTACCTTCAAGTTCCCAGCTTCTGCCGAGCAGATAGTTTGCTTCGGTCATTATCATCAGATTCTTGTCGACAGCGCCGGGGTGAGCCGGGCTGTTCTTTTCATACGTGGTCTTCATCAGAGAGAACAGGGTCAGAGGCCCGGCGTCCTTCGGCCTGAATGAAAGACCCAGCGTTCCATTACCCTTTACCCTGTCGAGTTCGAGTTCCTCGTTCGAGTACCAGAGATCACCCTTCAAAAGTCCCGCCCATCGCATTCCTATCCTTCTCAGGCCCGCGAGGCCGAGGAGATGCTTTATCCTGTCCGGCTCGAACCTGACCTCGTAATCACCCTTCAGCTTGTAGAGATTTTCTTTCGGCGTATAGATCCATCCGGTCGCGAGCGCTGTGAAATCATCCGTAGCGACTCCCGTAACGGTGGAGGTCTTCTCGGCGGTAAATGTTCCGCTTAGATCCTTGCCCAGCCTGAACCTGTTTTTGAGTCCCATGACGGCCTGGCCGCGTTCTCCACTGACCGCGCCTTCCATCCTGTATCGCGAGTACATATTCAGATCATCTGTCAGGTTCGATTCGACACCGAGTTGTGTCAGATGTCTCGCCCCCGAACGTCTGCCGCTTCTGTATTCATGTTTGAACGTTCCGCTGATATGTCTCCACAACTTCTGCGACAGCCTCGCCTGGATGCGGTTCGGATATTCGTCGACTTCCTCACCGGCTACTTTCTGGTCGACCTGAAGCTCGGCCTTCGTCCCGTCCTTTTCATATGCTACCGACCCGAGCCACAGCGCGGATGTCTGGCTGCCGTCGCGGTCGTCACTGTGAGAGGCCCCTGCAAAACCTGTGCTGGCCGAGAACTCTTTCGACCTGCGCACTCCACGGATATCCAGGTATCTCTTCTCTTCACTCAATTCCCGGAAATCGTGCATGAACGTCCTCATGACGATCGAATATTCCTTGCTCAGTCCCCAGTCGAGATCGATGCCGGTCTTCATGCTGCCAAGTTCCGTCTTCCCGCCTGTGAACGACGGGTTAAAGAAATCACTGTCTATATTCCTGTAATATGTATTCCATTTGACGCCGCAGCTGTGCCTGCCGAGCAGCCTTATCCTGAAGGCGTCACCGCTGCCGAGCAGGAACTTTTTGCTGTGAGCATACTCACTCTCTATCGACACTCCTGGCAGGAGTCGCCCTGAAAGATCGATGCCGATAATAGACGATGTCTCGCTTCCCTCTTCCTCGAGTATCACCGTAGCTCCGGTCTTCAGGCTGTCGGTCAGGTCGAATGACGAACGTATCCCGTATATGAAATTCACATCCTCTATATCCCGGCACTCGTAGCTGATCACTATCATAACGGGATTGAGATCCATGTCGACAGAGGCGACCGGCTCCTTGAACAGTATTGAACCGTCCATATAGTTGATGTCGTAATCCCTGCCGTACTGCTTGTAGTCCACACGGACGATTGTTTCCGGCCTGTAACGGTCCCTCACCTCTATCCGGATCTTTTCGCTGTTCTGAATAAGTGGATAATGACCGAGGAAATAGAAGCCGCTTGTGCCGTCGGCCCTGATCTCTTCCTGGAAGGTCGCCTGGTCGGTCCTGGTCACGAATGACTTTACTTCACCCTTCGAGTGTCTGAACTCTCCCCTCAGCCCGTTGAAGGTCCTGTTGTAATTTGTGAATTCCCCGCCGCCGAGCGCGGTCTCGTAATCACCGAACATCGCGCTGTATTTCCTGTGATCCATCTTTATATAGGTCCCGCTTCTCGACGCGGAATTGAACTTCAGTTCGCTGGCATCCCCGTAGACGGGATATGGTTTTTCGGGGTCTATCCGGCCAAGAAGCCTGTCCTCGCGAACGGGCCTCGAATCGATCGACAGGGTCATCAGGTGTCCCGTTGCCACTTCGCCCTGACCGTAGAGAGAGAACTTTCCTTCCACGTAGAGCCCGTCGTGATGGCGGACTGCCGACCGGTCGGTGCTTCCCGTTCCGGAAAGGCTGCTGTATCCAAGATCACCCTCGCCGTAACCGAAGAGGAACCAGTCTCTCATGGGCGAGTCGTATGATATGCCACATGTCGCTGAAAGATCGTCTATGTTGACGCTTATTTTTTCCCGGCGTGGATCCCTCGACGGCGGCAGTTCGAGTCTCACTCTTCCGTCCTTCGTTCCGGCCTGCACTCCCTGCTGATGCGGATTGACATCCAGCCCGGAGATCAACTCGTCAGGCCCGGTCACGTTCACAAAGAGGCCGTCTCTGACAGGAAGTCCCGACTTGTCGTTGACCAGGAATACGATCTCAGGCGAGCTTGTACCATCGGCCTGCACCCGGACCTTCTCTCTCTCGGCAACTATGCCTGCGGGGCGGCCCGACAGATAGACATGGCGCACACAGACGTTCTTTTCTCCGTGGCTCCTGCAGACGACAAGGATATCGTTTCTTCCCTCGACGATCTTCACATCGTAGAAGATATAGCCGATAGTGCCATTACCGACATCTATCTGCTTTTGCCCGATCTTTTCCCTTCCGACCGGGATATTGTTTACATATAACTCGACCGATGATGCAAGCGGAGACAGCACCTCAATATCTATCTTGTCTCGCATGGTGAATATATGACCCTCATCGGGGCCTACTATCTCCGCACAGATGCCTGCATCGTCGGCGAGTGAATAAGTCTTTTCCGTCGTGTCCGGCCGGCTCAGGATCGATGGGATATCGGGATCGCCCTGATCATATCCTTCGGGAGGATTGACCTTGATCTCGACACGCCGGTTTGCTGCGCGACCCTCTTCTGTATCGTTGGATGCGATCGGGCTCCTTGAGCCGTACCCCATGTAATCCATTATCTTGTCGTCTATCCCGTTCATCCTGAGGACCTGAAAGACGGACCTCGCCCTTGCGAGACTCAGTTCGAAATTCGAAGGATATTCCGCAGTGTTTATCGGGACATTATCCGAATGGCCCGAGATCGAGATCGTCCAGTCGGGATGTTCCATGATCCAGAGGCCCAGAGCGGCGACTTCTCTGATCGGGATCTCTTCGAGGATCGCTCCTCCCGGCTCGAAATGGCTGCTCGGGAAAGTGATCGCTCTGTATCCGTCGAAATCTGTGGCGTCGGACTCCTGTGGGTCGTCGGCGGCTACTTCGTCATCCAGCGCAGAACTATCCGCGGCAGAACTGCCCGCGGCATCGCTGCCACCCGGAAGCTGGCCACCCGTATTGTTCAACGCACTGCCGGCAACCACCGGACCCGAGCCTTCGATGGCGGCGAAGGAATCGCCCCCTGTCTGTCGCGTAACAGACCGAAGAGGGAAATCGACCCGGCGATTACCTGACGGTGCAAGATCTATAAGATACTCTCCACTGATCCCGAATCCGAAATAGCCGGCCTCGCCGGTCTCCAGAGAATCGGGTAGTGTCTTGGGATCTACTCTGAGTACATGCCTGCCTTCCAGGACGGAAGGTATCGAATATGAACCTGTGGAATCTGTCACAGCGTACGTACCGTTCTCCATGAATACGGAGACTCCGCGCACACCTCTCTCTTTCGCTGAAGGGATACCGTTATTATCGGTATCGAGGAAGACTCTCCCGAACAGAAGGCCCTTCCTCGAAAATATTCCTTCGATTATCCTGATCGACGCCACAGCAGGACCGTCCGATGTCCTCTCACCGAGAGTGGAGACACCGAACACCCATGCCATGCTGACGATCTCGTCACGTTCCTGCCCGGCCTTTACAGCGGCCCTGAAGATCACTTCCTTCTTTTCGCCCGGGCCGAGCGAACCGAGTTCCCACCGGAATGTATTGCCGTTTATCTCCGGCTCCTCGCTTCCCCCTGCGTAGCCCAGTCCCGCTGAGACGCTCTCGACCAGCATGATGCTGTCGACTGTCGTCTCTTCGGTCATGTTTTCGATAGTGACGATATAACTCAGTATGTCGCCGACCATGGCATTCGGTTCCCTGATCGACTGCTTCACCGAAAGAAGAGGCATGTCGCTCTTCACCAGCACATCACGGACACCGTTTCTCGACGATGGATCCACCAACGATCTCGATTCGATAGCGAACTCAAGCTCGCGCCCCTGGAAAGAGCGGAATCTCTCCGGCGAGGCGCTGAGCCTGAGTCCCACCGTTCTCGACCCGCCGCTTTCCACCGGGCCGATATCGGCAATGAACCTTGTGTCGTGATCGAGAGGACTGCCGGATCCATCGACGAACTCTAAATCCCAATCGCCGGGAATGACCGTTGAATCCGCAAGCACGACCTGCACTGTGTCGATGAAATTGCTGGTACTCCTGACCTCGTGCCAGAAAGTACATGTCGTGTCTGTGGCACCGAGCGCGATCACTATCCTGTCCTCGAGGCTTCCCTCCTCGGCGTCGGGATTGCCGAGGGGCCCCATGAGCAGGCTGCTGACCTGCAGGACAATGACAGTGATCTCGTTCGAATCGAGGGTGTAGAGCTGAGCATCCCCGCCGGTATATTCGGTGGATGCAGCATTGAAGATATCTCCCCACTCGTGGTCGTCACTGACTCTCACCGCAAAGGAGAAGAACCCGTCAGCTCCCGGCGCCATAGTGGCGAGGCTCAGACGGATGCCTTTCACCCTTTCCGCCGGAGGGGCGATCTCCACCCAGGCCTGTAGATCGATATCGAAATACTCCACCAGGCCAGTCAGCGATGAGAGGAACGATCCGGTGACATACTCAGTGCCTTGCCCCATACCTGTATAGTCGATAAAGTCAGTGATGACTATATCGGAGGCCGCACGTTCACCGGCATTCTCAAAGTTCAATGTCCAGGTGACGATCTCGCCTGGTGGCACATCGGGCCTGTCAGACTCGATCTGGAGCGAGACTCTTGCTTCATCCCGGGTGACGATGCGGACTACGTTGTCCCTGTCGACGAGTGAAGTATCACCGGCCGACCTTGCCGTAAGATCGAGATGAGCCGTCTCTCCACCAGTCAGGCCGGGAGGCAGCCCGGCTGAAAGGATGAGAGAGACAGTCTCCGCGATCTCAAGCGGGCCGACCTCGGTCACTACATTCTCCCCGATATCTATCTCCCCGTCCGAGTCGACGTCGAGATAGACCATCACGTTTTCTGGAATGAAGCCTGAGGGTGAGATAATATCTATGGTCAAAGCGAAGATGTCCCCGGCATTGCCGGTGTTTCCCAGTGTGAACGGGAATGTCACCGTCTCCCCGGAAAATGCCGTCTCCTCCGCCGCGGGGGCAAGTGCGGTGCCGTCGGGCAGAAGGATCGGGCCGAATACGGGGATAACGCCTGTGGACACTTCGTTGGAATATGCGATGTAATGGTTGCCGGACGTCTCATACGACACCATCGATCTTGCTGTGATCGATGTTCCGGCTGGAGTGCTCTGCGCGTAGGCGGGCGCGACAGAAAAAACCGGTATCAGGACGAGCAGGAGCATAAGGATCGCTCCCATCCCGGATATCCGGTCTTTACAAATATTATTCAAAACTACTTTTTCCACGGCGCCGCCTCGCAACATGGATACAACAACTACGTCTCTTCAATATTTTCAGCCCACAGGCGGGGGGACAATGCCCCCCGCCCATGGTGTATCAACTATTCAGCTATGATCCTGACGATGAATCCGACACCGTCACCAGTACTGTCTCCGCCAGCCAGCGTACCGGTCAGGGTCCACCTGACGTTGGTCACGTTGGCATCGAAGTTTACGGGGGCTCCGCCGCCACCGCTTACCGGTACATGGACCCAGGTCGTGCCATTATCATCGGAGTATTCGATGTTGATGGCAGTGATGCCTACAGCGAAAGTACCTATGACTGCTGATCCTACGCGGTACTGTGTCCACGCGGGAATGGCGTCGTAGAGAACGATCGTCGAGAGATCACCCGTACCTACGTTAGCGTAATCCGTTCTGTAGGTAAGTTCGACACCCGGAGCCTGGTTGCCCACCGGAGTGACAAACTTGGTCAGAACGAGATTGCCGGCCACGATAGTCGTGACGTCTGTAGCCGTATCGACTGCTCCGAATGCGCTGCCAGTGACAGTGATCACACCGGTCTCGACCGTACCCATGGCGACTCCGCCGGGGATCGAGATCTGTACGATGATGTCCTGGGTGGCGCCTGAGACCAGTACGACCGAGGCGATCGGATTGTTGGCCAGATCGAAATACGCGTAGCTCCATGCGTTGGAACTTACAGCGCTGAGCAGGAACGTCTCGTCGACGTTACCTGTGTTAGTCACGGTGTGCTGATAACGGACCGTTCCGCCAGCTGTCGCTGTTCCGTTACGATCAGGAACGATGGTAACTGAGGGGGCATTGTTTATGGTTACCGTGTTCGCGATCTCATCGAAAATAGCGGGGTTGCTGGCTGAAGTAGCCCTGAAGGTGGTGCCGTTAACACCCGGGACCTCGCCTGCTGGTACATCGACACGCGCTATGAGGTGAACCTCTACGCCTGCCAGGACCGGACCGATAGCCGCTATCGGAGTGAGTTCCGGAACGTCCAGCACACCATTGTCGTTTGTATCTTCATAATAGGTGACGGTCCAGCCTGCGGGGAATGTGGCCGACAGCGCGAAGTTGTCGGTCGATCCACCGGAGTTGATCACGTCGAGAGGGAAGTCCACGGACAGGCCGGGGTCGGTATTGATATTCACGACCGCGTTGTTCGTTCCGGGAACTCCATCGTAGTTACCTATATCGAGAGCAGCGGGGCTTACCGCAGTGATCTCGTCATTGGTCTGGTTGAATACCGTGGGGTCGTTCGCTGAGATAGCGTTCACGACCGCATTGTATGGTCCACCCGCAACGGCCGTACCGGGGACAGCTATCCTCACGATAAAGTCTGCCGTGTTGCCGGGGTTGATCGTACCGACATCGACGATGCCGTCAGCGCCCGAATCGGAAAGGGGCGTGACACCGTCCATGCGGTAGAACTGTACCGTCCATCCGCCAGGGATCGTCGAGGCGCCGTCGAGCTGAATATTGATCTCATCAGCAGCGTTGCCATCGTTGCGAACGGTATTGATAAAGTCTACTGTCGAGTTCGCGTATGCGAGGGCGACAGCCTGAAGGTCGTCGTTGTACAACGGGGGCGTACCGGCTCCCGGAGTACCGTTCGGGCCGACGAGTACGACAGCGAGGCCGTTTACGTTGACCTGGTTGTTGTTCGTCGTGACGATAGTCGGATCCGGGGTGCCGGGGTTGTTGTCGACAAACGCGACATCGGCACTGTTGTTGACTATCCCGGAAGGCATCGTCAAAGGCACGGTAACATCATAGGTAAGGCTGTACGCCTGACCGACTACGAGGTCGCCGTTCATGATATATGCGACACCGATGTCGCCGGCAGCTGCCGAGGTCGACCATGCCCAGGTCTCCGGTGATCCGGCTGTCGGGCTTCCTGTGGGCAGGTATAATACCGTTCCACCTGCGGGAGCTCCAGCGGGGGCTCCGGCCAGTGCCAGCGGAAGGCCGCTTGAAGGATCGATCGGAATGATGTCATAAACGAGAACGCCTGTAAGGCCGACCGTAGCTACGGTCACACCGTTAGCGTCCTGCGTACCAACGTTCGAACCTGTCACCGAGTAGGTGATAGTGTTGCCAGGATCGACATTCGCCGGAAGGCCTGAAAGAGCAGCTGTAAGCGAAGCATCCGACACTACTGTAGTCAGGTGATAATTACGCGTATCTATCTGGGCTCCGTCGCCGACAGAAGTCGCCTGCAGTCCCACATACGCCAGTTCGCCGGCCGCGGCCGTCGGGGGCACCTGGTAGGATACGAGCAGGTTGACCGTCGTCCCCGGATTTACGGGGCCGAGGTTGCCGGGTACGCCGCCTGCGGAAATGGCTGGCTCTCCGCCATCGAGCACGCCGTTACCGTTCAGGTCGTGATAGATCGTAATATCGCCGAGGCCGATGACCATCGACGAGCTTACCGCGTCCAGAAGCGGTTCGATCGTAAAGTCATCAGCGTCGTTTCCCGTGTTGGTCAGGTTGTAACTGAAATATACAGTCTGACCGGGAATCGCGGTCTGTGAAAGGGCCGGAGTCACTGGCGGGGTCTCGCCAGAGTCGTCCGGAAGCACCGACACGCCGTACACTGGAAGTACGATCGTGGTGACTTCATTTGAAGTCGTGGTGTAGGTATTGCCGACTGCATCCTGGAACGTGGCCGAGGCCTGGTTCCTGATGGTCGTGCCGGCTGGTGTCTGTGCCTGCGCGGTCGCTGCTGTCAGCGTCAACGCAAGCACCAGGACTGGTAAGGCCAGCCCCATGAACTTTTTCAGCGTCATTGCCGATCACCATCCTTCTGCCCTCTTTGGAGGGCATTCCATCTAATTAAACTCCCCTGCATCGGGGCACTAAATACCAGAATCAGGAATTTCGGCCGTCTACTTTACCTGCACGCGGTAAGAGACTTTGATTTCCTGCCCTGCGTCCAGCGAACCATCGATCGACCACTTGATATGAGTGATCATTTCGGGTCGGGCGACCTTCATCTCTACGGTGCCGTCCTTTCGAACGACCTCGTACATCACCGGCGCCTGGTGATACGTCTCACCGTCGTCGATGCTGAAAATGGTGCTCATCCCTTTGATGTCGCTTGCAGTTTTCTCAAGATAAACCGTGCCGGAAGGAACCGGGCCCACGAGGCCGATCCCGGACGCGGAAGAATCACCGGTATTGCTGTACCGGAGCGTGTACTCTACCATGTCCTTTGGATATACCTGTTCAGCCGACACTGCGATCTCACGGTTTTCCTCATCCATGACGATGCGGTGTGCTACCATCTCACCACTGAGAACCGGGCCCTCAGCAAATGCGGATGTCGCTCCCGCGGCCATGATTATGAGAAAAATCGCAGCCGAAAGACTCCGTCTCATCTATCTGTCCTCCTTTTTCCATTCCTCCAGCCTGATGGGTCCACAAAGTGGTTGTCGAGGCAGACTACCTGGAGGCTATGGTTAATGAATCGCGGCCCGGATTTCACAGGCCGCTGTAACTCCTACGAGCAGCCGAGAGCGCAAGGGGTGTTCCAAATGATGGGACTTTAGTCACAGAATCCAGGGTCAGACAATGCCGGGGCCAGGACTAAAGTCCCGAAACTTCAGGCAGGCTAACAGGTTTCATAAGATGGAAAATAAGTAAGGATGGGGAACAACGGGGAACCAGAAGGAACAACCGGACATAAAAAAGCCCCCCGAAGGGGACTTTGGTCTTGCTCTGTGCGAAGCCTTTCGCAAAATGCGAGATTCATTCAACCTTCAAGGCTGAGAACCCGGATTAATCCTTCTTGAGATACCTTTCGGGGTCTTTCATGAAGGCTTCCATGTTTTCCTTGGAATTGAAGTTGTATTCCATCTCCTTGTAGATATAAGAATAGCTCGATGAAACGACATCTACCAGCTTCTGATCGACAGGATCGACCAGGGAACCGCCGCCGACTTTCGTCTCTGTTTGAAGATTCTTGTCGCCCTCTGACTGATTGTTGCTGCAACCCAGCGACGATACAAGCATAACTGCAAGTAATACTACGAGGATCCTCTTCATCTAACTACCTCCATCTATCAGGATTATTACCATTCGATTTTTCCTTTGCATGGCGAAGATAACAGATTTGAGGATTCGGGTCAAGTATCCTCATTCCCAGTCCTTCACTGCCAGCGATGCACCCTGAAACTGCTCAAATGAACATTATTATTTAAGCAATATCATCTTTTTTGTTTCCACAAAGCTGCCAGCAGAAAGTTTATAGAAATAGACTCCGCTCGCTGCTTTAAGGCCGTCAACCGTTATACCATCCCACTTCTCGTCGTAGTGCCCTGCAGGTCGGAATTCCTCTACGACTACCCTGACCAGTCTTCCTGCGGTGTCGTATACCCTGAGCGTCACGTGCGAGCTGCTCGTCAGTCCGAATTTTATGGTCGTCGAAGGGTTGAAGGGGTTCGGATAATTCTGCGAAAGATAACTCGCCCGTGGTGCCGGAGGATCGTCGCCGGTGATCTCGCCAGGCACCAATGTGATATATCCACTCTCGTTCCCATTCTCGTCGATCGCCGAGAGCTTGTACCAGTAGTCCTGCTGCCAGTCCCAGCTACCATCGAACCAGGATTCGGTTTCAGGTGTTGCAACGAGATTGCCTGCACCCGGTGTGAAAATCTCGCTCGTGCTGCGGTAGACAGCATAATACCAGAAGTCGTTCTCCGTGTTCTGGTCCCAGCTGAGCTGGATCCCCGCCGGGGACTGCGACTGTTCTCCTGCCAGCCCGAGCGGCGGGGCAGGAGCGAGGTTATCGACCGAGTATCCGCTGTCAGGCTCGCTGACATACCAGACAAAAGGGTCGATCGTATGCGCCGTGACTATATAGACATTGTAAGGTATGCCGTACGAGGACGAATCCGCAAGAGTGACCGCTCTGAATATATATTCGCTGCTCTGCGCGGCATCGAATGAGCCGACCAGCTCCCAGGTACCCGCCGGTATGGCTCCGGTCGGAGCAGTGAGCAGGAAACGTTCTTCGCCGGATTCGACGATCAGGTCTTCAGTCTGGGATGCGTCCTGTGAGAAAGCCGCAGCCATCAGGGATGGCGCCCCGTCCACTCTCTGCCATACGTCGTATCTCGTGACCGGGACGATCCGTTGATCGAGATCGTCGTATTCGGAAGAAGTTACAGTCAATCTGACCGCGCCGCCCTGGTCGGCGGGTACGTCTGCGACCTGTGTGATCGCCGGGTCGGGCACAGGGATGACGCCTTTGTAGCCGAAAGACTGCGCATATATGCCATCGCCGAGCGTCACCTGGTTATCTCTCATCGTCGCAAAGAGACCTCCCGCACCGTCATGGCAGAAATCCCATCCGCCTCCGGACCCGCCCGGCACATGTCCTAAATACAATCCGCCGGCTGCCCAAATGGCTCTACCATCGGCATCGAGCTTCTGTCCCGCGAGACCTTCGTCCCATCTCAGATCACGCCAGGCGATAATACAGCCGCCGCCGGACTCGAGGAGCACGTGGTCGAGCTGATGTTCGACATCGTGGCCGACAAGGATGCCGTTTGTCGTCCAAAGTGGGAAACGGAACTTGTCGACATGCTGCGCGTAGATCTTGGAGATACCATCGTCACGTTCGTCTGCCCAGGCGATATACGCGCCGCCCCTGCCGTCTGAGAGGATCTCGGGATCAAGCTGGTTGCCGAATCCCTGGCATATAAAAACGGAGCTCGACCACAGGTAGTTTCCCCCGGCATCGATGCTGTGTGCTCTTATATCCGTGAACCCCGAACCATATTTCCATGCCACGACCACGCCATCGAAGGCGTCGCCCGCAATGACAGGTTCGGTGCCGTCACGATAGTCTCCGTCGAGCTCCACGCCGTCGCCCAGCCAGACGGCGCCCGACGGGTAGACACGCTGCACGAAGATATAACCCGAGTCGTTGTTGTATGCTACGAAGGCCCCTCCCATACCGTCACCAACTATATCGGGGTTCTGATGGTCGCCGCATACTATCGCGCCATGTCCGGAGACTTCATCCCAGGAAAGATTCCCCTCAGAGTCGACTCTCTGGGCATAAATATAGCCCCCAGTTCTAAAAGCTGTCACAAAGCCGCCCAGTCCGTCAGGAGCGGCTACGATCGAATATGGCCCGATGCCGCCTGTTACCTCCACTCCCAAAGAGCCCCAGAGAATGTTTCCACCGGAGTCGAACCTCTGCGCCCAAATCTCTCCTGATAACGTGCAGACGATTATCGCGCCACCCTCGCCGTCGCTGAATAGCTCCAGCAAATTATATTGTCCGTCCTCGGAGACCGGAATCCCGTCTGTCGTCCAGTATAGGGTCCCGGAGCCGTCGACCCTCTGGGCGTAGATCGTTGTAAATGAGTTGCGATCGTCTTCCCACACTACAAATGAACCGCCCGCGCCGTCTGTTACTATATGAGGCGATTCTCCGCCACCCGGGCCAACGTAGACGAGGGAACCGTCAGGGAGCCAAGCGGCATCGGCCTGAACTGGTGACAGAATAACAGGCAATGCAAGTGCGAGTGTCAGGACGGAATAAGTGCATATTATGGAAATAACCGGAAGCAAGCGGGCGGCTTTCATGATTTCCTCCTGTTGGTGGCTTCTGTATATGTCGTAGATCTATTCCCTCAGAAATGACTGATCGGATGCGGTCATTATAGCATAGATGGGAGGGTGATTCAAGCAGGGGCCCAAACGCCGGCCTGGCCAGAACGACGGCCAAAGCCCCAGGACAATCCTGAAAGTATCAGATGACCGATTCTATGACTTCGTGTTCTATCAACACTCCTACTATGTCGACGATCTCGGGCAGGACTTCGGTGTCGAGCCCCGCTTTCGTCGAGATCTCATCGATAGTCATCGTTTCAGCGCCGGGGAAAGGAAGGTGATATAGAAACCGACCCTGGTGCGAAGTGAGATTGATCCTGTGTTCTTTCCTGTCCCGGCCCTCACCCGACCAGATGACTACGTTGCTGATCGCGTCTCCGCTTCGGGCAGTGGTGAACTTCACCCGGGAGTTCTTTTTCTCCCTAATGCCACCCTTGCCCTCGCCAGCCCCCACTTCTTCGACGATAGACTGTAGATCGATCTTCATCTCCAGCGATCCGACAGCGAGAGAGTACCTGAAATAGGGGCGTTTTCTTTCATAGACTTCCCTGCGCGAAATGATCCCGAGAGATTCCATCGATTCGAGAAAATCCTGGGCCGTGTTGATGTGGATACTTACCCGCGAAGCTGCCTCTGAAGCAGAGACATCCCTGTAACTTGCCAGGAGCCTGAACATATCCATGGCATATTCCTTCGAAAGGTAATATCCGAGTTTTGAAGCCTTTTTGAAATCGTCTATCATTTTTTTATTCCTACGAAAACCAGCCGGTCCTGACTTTGTTCAGCCTGTCGATGATCCTTGTCTCCTGCCTGCTCGTATGCATTTCCAGAAACTCCACAAACAGGTCGCCGAGTGAAGCGCAGAGCTTGTCAAATTCAAGATCATCCCTGTATTCATAATAATCATCCCGGGAGATATTCACCGACACCTTGCCTTCGAAATCAAAACAGACCCAGCTGTCCCGAGAGATATCCCTGCCCGGATTCCAGAGATGAAAGAATTCTTTTCCCATCCTGATGATGACGAAATATATCCTGTCACTCTCACGGTGCGGCAGCACGATGAGGTGCCGGCCACAGAAATCAGCGAAGCCCGAGATCTCGTTCCTGGAATATTCGACACTGCCGGATGGCCTGGGCCTTTCGGTAAATCCGTTTCCGAGCCTGTCGACCGGGTCTGCAGCCAGCTCGAGCAGTTCACGCCCTCTCCATTTGACCTTTTTTGTCACCATCACATAGATCAGCCAGGCGATAAATGGAAGGGTCGCCGCCCGCATTATTTCGTACACCGAACGGTCAGGCAGGCCGAACACACTCCCCGGAATGCTGGCCAATGCGACCGTCCCCATGGTGAGATAGCAGGCAGATGCCAGATATCCAATTGACCTGGTCCTGAAAAATGACGAAAATGACAGAATTGAAAAGGACAGGAACACCATCGTAACGAACCACGCCATGCTATCACGCCCGAATATCATTGCCATCAACAGGCAGCCCGCGAGCGTAAAGAATGCTGGCAACAGCCCCGCGATAGACCTGTCCGGCTTGAGTTTACTATATGCGTTCATCAGCGACCCTTTCGTCTAACAATCCTGAAACCCCAGTCCAACAAAACAAGATACATACTTCTTATATTTTGTAGTATATAATTATTGCACTATTTTGTCAAGGGGGAAAAATCATTCTTATATAAATTTTTTACAATTTCTGCCGAATACTATACTATAACCGGTACCGCAATATTTTTGCGAAGAAAGGAACAGTAGTGGTGACAGCTGTAAAGGAGAAAAAGTCGATGGTGAAGAAAAAGGCTGCGAAACACAAGATGCCCGACCCGAAAAAGATTAAGAATGTAGGCATTCTCACAGGCGGCGGAGACTGCCCGGGCCTCAACGCTGTGATTAAGGGACTCGTCCGCAACGCAGCCTATGCTTACGGGTGGAAGGCCACCGGTATAGAAGACGGATTCGACGGACTTCTCGACTGCAGGGGACACAAACTCACCCCGAAAGAGATGTCAGGATTGCAGCTCAAGGGCGGCACGATTCTCGGCACGTCGAACCGCGGCAATCCACTCAGTTATCCTGTAAAAGAAAACGGCAGGACATATAACAAGGACGTGACCCCGGAGATCGTAAAAAATATCAAAAAAATGGGGATCGACGTCCTCGTAGCCGTCGGAGGCGACGGAACGATGAAGATCGCCCAGGCACTCTTTGAAAAAGGTGTACCCATAGTCGGCGTTCCGAAGACGATCGATAACGATCTCGACGTGACAGATGTCACCTTCGGCTTCAACAGCGCCGTCACTATAGCTACCGATGCCCTCGACAGACTCCACACGACCGCGGAGAGCCATCACAGGCTCCTTGTCCTGGAAGTCATGGGGCGCGACTGTGGATGGATCGCCCTGGAGGCAGGCATCGCCGGTGGAGCCGATGTCATACTGATGCCTGAGATCCCTTTCGATATCAATGTCGTCTGCGACCATATCCAGGCCCGCAAGAAACGTGGAAAAAAATTCAGCATTGTGATCATCGCCGAGGGGGCCTATCCACAGGGCGGCAGAAAAGTATATGAGAAAGAACCGGGCGCCGACGGCACTCCGGGAAGACTCGGTGGTATAGGCCGATGGGTGGCAGAAAAGATAGGACTTCTGGCAAAGATGGAGACGAGGGTGACCGTGCTGGGGCATGTCCAGAGAGGCGGTACCCCGACGACATACGACAGGATCCTCGCGATGCGTTTCGGCGTAGAAGCGGCAAACCTGATCGCCCGGGGAGAATATGGCAGGATGGTCTGCCTGAAGGGCCGGGAGATCAAGTCAGCCAACATCAAAGCAGCAGTCAAGAAACTCAAGAGGGTCGATCCCGACGGGCAGATGGTAAAGACGGCTGAGGCACTCGGAGCATCGGTGGGCCGCCCGGAGTAGGTGGGACGACTGTGGTAGTCCCTCTTCCGGTCAGTTACGGCGTCCAAGGGCAAATCTGTAGGATGGCGCGAAATATATGATAAGAGCCGACAAGAGGAAGACCGCGTCCTCAAGTATCTTTTTCCAGGCATAGGTAGCGCCAAAACCACACCCGCAATCGAAATAAACATCCAGGAACGGTGTCCCCTCACCATTCATTATATCGAACGTCCTGTATATGACTACCCCAATGAACACCACGTTCAGAACGACAAAAATGAAAGCTGAACCCCTCATAAAAAACCCGGTCAGCAGGGAGATGCTGCAGATTATCTCTATCCATGGCAGCACGATCGCCATGATGTAGAGGAGCGGGCCGATTCCGAGCACCTTGTACATCCTGATCTCGTCAGCGAACATCAGGGGTTTGCCGGCCTTCTGAAAAGCAGCGTAGATGAAGAAGGCAGCGAGGAATATCCGGCATAGCAGGACCACATAGTCCTTCCAGCTGGCCGGCCCATCCCGAAAGTCACCCTTCACCCCGAAAACACCATTTCCGCTTATGTAATCCATCATCGCCATAACAACTATAATTCGTCCTTCTATTGGTCGTGCATACCGGTCTCGAGAGGAAGTCCAGCCTCGACCCAACCCTCGATCCCACCCCTGAAAACAGAAATCTTCCTGTAACCGAGGGCGAACAACTCTCTCGCCAGCAACTCGGAGTCATCACAGTACGGACCGGTACAGTAAATTGCAAATTCCTCATCAAATGAAAGATATGGAGTGACTCTATCCACATATCTCCCGAACTCGAAGTAGTCGAGAAGTATCGCTCCTGGAACATGACCCTGTTCATAATCCGCGGCTGTCCTCGAATCAAGTACGATCCCTCCCCCATCGAGAAGCGACCTGAACTCATCGACCCCCACTATCTTTATTCCCTCGACCTCCTCCGTCTGGAACCCCTCTATCACAGGGACCCCATTCATTTTCCTGAACGGATTTATTCCGTTCTCGGAAAACGCATTGAACGTAAAGGCCGTGACGACGGAAATCGCCGTAATGATGATCGCCTGAATTATTCCATATCTGATCCGTTCCATAGGCTAGAATATATATCCAGACTCTCTCGAATGCAACCCGTCCCGGGACTTCATTCTTCCAGCAACCGGATCTTCCAGAAAACCCTACACAATCTTCACCATCTGCAATTATACTGACTGTCCGGAAAGGAAGACTGGTATTTGTGAAACAGCTTGAAAAGAACGTCATTCCAGCGGCTGAGGAGATCATCTCGTCTCCGTTCTGCTTCAGGGCGGTTCTGCCGGGGAATATTCATGTTCCCGGTATCATCGTGCAGGAAAAAGAGCCGTCCAGATCAGGCCCCGACGATCTCGAACTGATCGAATCGATTCGGACTCACGGGATCATCGAACCACCTCTCATCATCCGCAGAGACGGTGAAAACTGCATCGTCACGGGGCACCGGCGCCTCGCGGCGGCAGCAGCTGCCGGCCTGACCGATACAGACATGCTCGTCATGGGCACGGATATTCCTGAAGACACTGTTCCTGCCGGGATCCTGAATATATGGCTCGAATCAGCCAGAGGGGGAACAGTTCTCTCCGAACTGGAGAAACTCCTGCTCCTGTCCAGGGCGAAAGTCCTTGCGGGACCGGATCTCGAAGATCTTATGCCCATACTGTCAGATGTATTTGGACGGGATATCAATTCGACTTTCGCTGAAAAGCTTCTTACCCTTCTGGATCTGACGCCCCCTGTAAGGACTGCTTTACACAACGGCAGGATGAGGACAGGTGATCTCCTGTCTCTCGGTTCACACTCTTCGATCGACATCGACGTGGCCGCCGGGTTGCTACTTGGTGAAAAGATGAGCCGTGGAGGGATGAAGAAGGCCATCAAGCTGATTCTGTATCTTGCCGACCAGCATGGAACGGAATGGAAAAATATCCTGGTCTCTTCCAGCGAATCGACCCCGCCTCTGGCAGTCCGGCTTGGAAAAGCCTGTTATCCGCATCTGGAAAAGGACACGACGGAGATCGTGAGAATGATTGACAGCATCGGCCTCCCTGAAGAAGCCTCGATCAATCCGCCTGACAACCTCGAGGGTGGAAGTTACTCCCTGAATATCAGGATACGTGACGAAGCACGGTTTTCTGTGATCCTGGAAAAACTGTCCTCCGCGCTTTCAGCCGGCAGGATAGAAAGACTGTTGAAAATTCTTAAAGGAAAATAAAAGGGGATGCGTGTGGGGCTGAGCGTTCCGGGTTTACAACGTTCAACTTAATTACCGCATCCCCTGTATATAGATACGCATTTGCCGGCTCTAAAGTTCCTCAAAAAATCAATATCCGGCGGCTTTCCAGTCACCGACCTTCTTTCTGAGCCTCGCCGCGTCAGGATCGTTCGGCACATACTGCAGATATACCTGATAGACTTCCAGAGCTCTTTTAAACACCCCGGCGTTCTCGGCCAGGCTACCCAGTTCCTTGTAGACCCATGGCATATCCCTGATCACCCTGTCCTCGTCCATCCTGATCAGTTTTTCCAGAGTGATCGTCATCATCGGCACGTTATCCATACCCTTGTACGCCTGGTACATCACCGTTCTGAGGGCAAAATCTTTCGGCCTCTTTGTACCTATGAGCTCAAGATATGTCAGCGCGTTGTAAAAATCACCCGCGTTGAAAAAGAATATCCCTTTCTGATAATCGAGTTCATCTCTGTTGATCAGCTTGCTGAGTCCGGAAGAGGAAAGTATCTGCTCCCCGGCCTCCACCTTTCCGCTCACAGCCAGCACCCTGGCCAGCTGAAAGAATCCCCGCAGATAAGTCGTGTCGATATCGTAGGCGCTGAAGATCGATTCGACAGCAGCCTCGCCGTCTCCATTGAATCCCTGCGCAACCGCGAGGGAAAAGAAAAGCCCGGCGTCACCGGGGCACTTCTCGGTGAGAAGGCCGTAAAGAGCTATGGCCCTTTCATAGTTGCCTGTAATCAGGGCATCTTCAGCTTCGAGCATCATAGTGTACTTCTGGGGCAGGGCTCCCTCGAGTATCGAAGGGTCTCCCATCACCTCGGTGATGACTCCGCCGAAGAACCTCAGATCGTACGGGATGGCCCCACTTACCGACCCGAGATTAATTGAAACCTGGGATGTCGGAATGTTCTTTCGCTTCAATACGCGCAGGAAATCGAGCAACACTCTGGTCCCCATCCTGCCTTCAGGGTCCTGTGCCTTCTGTCCGAGGAAGAAACCAAGATCAATATCGATAATCGCAGTTTCCTTCGGTCCGATTTCGAGATCCTCGAGATTGGAAAAAGTGACCGGAATTCCGCTTATCGTACCATTCACATGCTTTCCGTCAGATACGAGGTCTTTAAGATCATCCTTCGTGTAGGGTCGTTTTTCGTAAAGCACTCGCTTTAGATTCTCCACAGTACCGATGCCGATGGACTGCTTTGCGGGAAGGACCCATATGACCCTTTTAAAAAGTCCCGCCTTATGACCCAGGTTTATAGTCCCGCCCTTCTCGATGAAGCTGGCGATCTGATCGACGACAAGGACGTTCTTTCTCTTAAGGTGATCTGCCGCGTTCTTGATCGTCTCCCTGTAACTCGCGGGAAACACTCTCATATCGTCCGAACTGTCGATATGTATCAATACGTCCGCCTTGCTGTCAGCTATCACCCACGACTGCAGCACTTCAGAGTTCGTCTCGGAACGAGAAATCTTGTTTATCGGTTCGTTCAGGACTATAGGCGATTTTCCACTACAACCGGCCAGCAGCACAAACAGCAATACCGGCAGCAATCTCATCGCGGACAGTCTGTCTCTATTCCCGAATCTTGCCGAATTCATATCTTCCTCCATCATAGTTTGATGTTACTCCTCTATCGGGAATCCCCGCTACCGGTCAGAACATTGGTAACAGATCCTCCCACTTTTTGAATATTTAAAGTATACTACAATCCAGCCGAAAAAAAGATAAGAATACGGATTCTTGACATACGCTACCGGCCAGCGGTAATCTTTCGAGAAGAGATCCTGTCGTTTGCCACGCTGAAAAAAACTCATGAACCCGAGGAGACAGCAAATGTTTCGCAGACTCGTCACGAATAACGGCTCCAGAATCATCTTTCTTGTATTGGATGGCCTTGGGGGAATAAGAAACGACGAATTCCCGATGACGGCTCTGGAAGCGGCTTCCACTCCCAACCTCGATGCCCTGGCCGCGGACGCCGCCTGCGGGAGATCCCTGCCAATATCGATCGGCGTAACACCGGGGAGCGGCCCCGCGCATTTCGCCCTGTTCGGATATGACCCTCTCGCTCCGGAAAACGACGCGGGCCGGGGAGTGGTCGAAGTAACCGGTGTGGGATTCGACGTTCATGATGACGACGTGGCTGTCAGGGGCAATTTCGCGACTATTGACGAGCACGGGGTTCTTACGGACCGCCGGGCAGGAAGGATACCCCACACCGAAGGTATCAGAATATGCGGGATGCTGTCTGACAATATACGGGAGATCGACGGAGTGGAGATCATCGTAATGCCCGTTCGCGAGTACCGTTTTGGCCTTGTCCTCAGGGGCGAAGGCCTCTCTGCCGATGTCGCCGAGACCGACCCGCAAAAGACCGGACTCAAACCTCTGCGGCCCAAAGCCATGAGCTCTGCTGCAGAGAGAACCGCGAGTATACTCGACAAATTTGTCAAAAAAGCGACGGAGGTCCTCGCGGACGAACCCGCGGCCAGGACGACTCTGATGAGAGGAATCTCGAAAAAACCGTCCATCGAACCTTTCAACTCAAGGTACGGACTGAAGGGCGCGGCTGTTGCGGCATACCCGCTTTACCGGGGCGTCGCCAGACTCTGCGGCATGGATCTTATCGATACTGGGTTCAGCCCGGCGGAAGAATTCGAGACCGTGCGTTCGTCCTGGAACGGTGGCCACGATTTCTTTTTCATCCATATCAAGAAGACGGACTCTTACGGTGAAGACGGAAACATCGAGGGAAAAAGAAAGGTCATCGAAGAAGTAGACACGGCCCTTCCCATACTGCTCGACCTGAAGCCCGATGTCATCGTCGTCACTGGTGACCATTCAACGCCCTGCGCGATGAAAAGCCATTCGTGGCATCCTGTGCCATTCCTTATAAGGTCGGATACCTGCAGTAGAGACGATGTGGAGACCTTCAGCGAAGCGGCTTGCGACAGGGGTTCCCTGGGTGTATTTCCTGCCGCCTCTATAATGGAACTCGTTCTCGCAAACGCGGGACGCCTGAAAAAATACGGGGCGTAGCTGACCGGCAGAAAAACACATGAAAACGCTGGATAACTTAGGGGCTCGTGCTTATTCTATAAAACTCATCCGCCCGATTACCGCTTCCATATCGCTCATATTGACGATTTCCTGACCGCGGTCGCCTCCGGCATCTGTAGAGAGCTTGATCGCCCAGACCTTGCCGTCATGTAAAAACATCATCCATTCCCAGAGACCGGTGCCCCTCCGCCCCGAACTGGAGCCATACCCCCACCGCCCATAAGCGGCAAGCGCCCGGTATTGGCCGACCTGCAACTCCTCCGACCCGGTGATTTCCATCTCGAGCTGTTGATTTTCTACCAGAAATCTCGTTACCCGGTCATGGATATCCTGGAGAATGATATCGACACGGTTTGTTCCCCCCCAGGTCACCTCCAGCTCCGAATATCCGACCTCCGAGTTTGAAGTCCACATGATACGCCCGCTCAGCGCTTCCCCCGAACCTTCCTTAACCTCGAATCCTTCAGGAAAGTCCAGCTTGAATGAGGGCGCGACGACATCGAATGTATATTTCCTGTAAACAGCCTGGAGATTGAACGGGACCATGTTTCCCTGCTTGTACCCTTCCATTCCCGGCAGGACCGTCCCGGTGGCTGCTTCCGAGAGAGTTGTGCCTTTCCGGATCGCGTTCTTTCCTGTCTCGATCACAAGGTCGATATAGGCCTGCTGTTTTTTTAATATGTCCGCGGCACACACCATCCCCTGGCCGGGAACGACCCTGTCTATCCCCGTTGTTGCCAGCCTTCCCAATATGGCCTTCCAGTTGTCGTAGTCAACGCCCTGGTCGCTCATGTTAGGATGATAGTCGTTACTGACAAGACCACCTGTAAAAATGGTCCGCGTCTTCGGCACGGTAACGAAGATATCGCCGGCGGTATGCCCCGGTCCATCATAGTAGATCTCGGCCGAGATCCCGCCGAGGTCTACCAGAGTACGCCCCAGGACAATAGAATCTGGCAGAGCCATCTTTACGTTGACCAGTTGCCTGTAAGCCTGGGACTTCTGGTCACGGTAGTATGAGAGATAGATCGGTGTATATTTTTCTATATCGTCCCTCGTCTCGCGAGTAGAGATGATGGTCGCTCCGAGCTCCGCGAAAACTGAATTACCCCAGGTGTGGTCGGGATGATAGTGCGTATTGACCACGTATTTCACAGGAAGATCTGTGATCGACCGGATCGTCTCAAGCAGTTCCTCCGCCAGTTCGGGCGTATACCTTGTGTCGATCACCATTACTGCTTCCGTGCCGACGATGAAACCCGAGTTTGCTCCGAGTCCATTTGCCGCATCCGGTCCCGGCGCTATCCACGCATAAACACCGTCAGCTACTTTTACGAGGCCGGTCTTTTCGAGATCCCCGTCCGCGCATCCGGACACGATCAATACAATCGATAGCGCCATGCAGGCGATCATCTTTTTTATCATTCCCGGGTTGCCTTCCCCGGCCCACTTATGGGCCGCATTGATTCTTTTCAATCAGTTCGATCAGCGTATCGCGATTGTAATTGATAATATTCCATCAATTCAATCAACCAGATATAGATTATAAGGGAGAATGAGAAATAAGTAAACGGGGACGACATATGCCGTCCCCGTGATTGATCGAATAACACTCCTGCAGATCGGATCTCAGGCGAGAGCCTTGTCTATCCACTCCACAAAATAGTCTTTCGGCGCCGCGCCCGATATTGAATCGACTACCTCTCCAGCCTTGAGCAGTTTCAGGGTCGGAATGCTCATGATACCATACTTGATCGCGACATTCTTGGCCTCGTCGGTATTGACCTTGACGAATTTCACCTTGCCGTCGTAATCGTCGGCAAGTTCCTCTATAATCGGGCCGATAGCCTTGCAGGGTCCGCACCAGGGAGCCCAGAAATCCACCACTACGGGGATCTCACTATCGACGACTATTTCCTGAAAATCGTTTTCACCTACATGTACTACTTTGTCACTCATCTTCATTCCTCCTGTCGCTCTGGTTGCTTCCACACATACCCAGGCATTTAAGCACACTTATGACATTTTTTTCCTTGAGCCTGTAATATACCTTCGGTACATCTTTCCTGCGCTCGACGATGTCGTTGAGCCGGAGATTCTTCAACTGCTGCGAGACCAGCGATTGTTTCAGGCCAGTATGAGTACAGATATCCGAGACAGTCAATTCGCTTTCCGAGAGTACATTGACTATCCTCAGTCTGGCAGGACTGGCAAGGACCTTGAGCATCTCCGCATATCGGTCTATCTCGGCCTCTGACAGTGTTCTTTTTACGTTTTCACAATCCATGGCTCTCTCTTTTCTCTGCACATTGTTATATTAGTATATATTAATATTATACTTTGTCAATAGAGTTTTGATGTTTTTTTATAACCTGTTATATATCAAGCCATTACACCTTGCTGTTCCATCGTCAGGAGGATCCTCTCGACTCCCGGCCTGCCCCCCCATATGCGCTCCCATTCTTCTTGACAACCTGCCTGACTATAAATAGAGTCCAGTTGTGGGATGCAGACGATTGTCCAGCATCCCCGCCAGGTCATCGGGCCTGTCTTTCACGGGCTGTGTTTAAGGAGGTCGGGACATGTTGAAAGGGCTCTATATTGCTCTCGTTACACCTTTTAACGAGGATAGTAGCCTGAACGAGGAGAAATTGCGCGAATTGGTCCGCTTTCATATCGAAGCAGGCACCAACGGGTTGGTGCCATGCGCCACTACAAGCGAAAACCCCGCGTTCTCCTGGGAGGAACATTTCAGGATCATCGAAATCGTCGTCGAAGAGGCCGCCGGCAGGCTCCAGGTAGTCGCTGGATGCGGGACGAACTCAACGACCAAATCTGTCGCCAACATCATCAAGGCAAAAGAACTTGGAGCAGACGCCGCCATGGTCGTCACTCCATATTATAACAAACCGACCCAGGAAGGGCTTTACGCTCACTTCATGAAGCTCGCCGACGACGGTGGATTGCCGCTGATGCTTTACAACGTACCCGGAAGGACCGGCCTGAACATGCAGCCTTCCACAGTCGAAAGAATCTGCGATCACGAGCACATCGTCGCCATCAAAGAGGCGAGTGGCTCCATCGAGCAGATGGCTGAGATCATCCATATCTGTGGAGACAGGATCACCCTGCTGTCCGGCGATGATACAATGACACTGCCTGTCCTCTGTATCGGGGGCAAGGGCGTCGTCAGTGTCGCGGGCAATATCGTACCAAAAGATGTGCTGGCGATGATCGCGGCCTGGGAAAAGAAAGATATCGAAGAAGCACGAAAATTACATTACAAGCTCTTCCCTCTCTGCCAGTCAATGTTCATAGAGACCAATCCCATGCCTGTCAAAGAATCGATGAACATGCTCGGCATGGGCGTGGGCGAGGTGAGACTTCCCCTGGTAGGCATGAAGCCTGAGAACAGGATCAAACTGGCCGGAGCTCTTAATGCTTATGGCCTCGATGTCGTCAAACCTCCCGCCGGAGCCTGAACGGTCCGAGCCGAAAGGAACGCGATGACAAGGGTAATACTGACCGGAGCCCTGGGCCGGATGGGCAGGATGGTCGCCGGCGAGATCGCCGGAGATGAGACTCTTTCCGTTTCGAGACTTATCGAAGCGGCCACCCACCCGGGTGTTGGTACCGAAGTCGACGGAATCAGGGTCATCTCATCTCTCAAGGAGATTATCGAAGACTGTGACCTCGTTGTGGATTTCACCTGCCCTGAAGCGGCCATGGCGCACATCGCCACCTGTGCCGCTGCCGGCAAGCCCTTCGTCTCTGGCACGACCGGCCTGACGGCGGAGCAGCTCGAAACGGCTATGAATCTCTCCACGAAGATCCCTGTCATGATCAGCCCCAACATGTCGGCCGGGGTGAACCTTCTTTTCAAGATCGTCCAGGAAGTGGCCGCTGCCCGTCCCGATTTTGACACCGAGATCG
>JAHOYU010000105.1 GCA_019038625.1 Candidatus Latescibacterota bacterium
GGGTAGCACAGTGCCCTCAGGTACTGCACAAATACGCACCGGCATGCGGCCCTTGTGTTCCTTCAAGATGTACTCCCAGCCCTTTCGGTTGAACACCGCCTCCGTACCGAGGTGGGCCGTAACCATCTCGTCTGCTTCGTCGATATGGTCCTGGGTCAGTTGGTGAGCCAGGTAGGCCTTCAGAGAGTACTGCAAGCCGAAGAACACCATCTCAGGGAACTGAGCGCCCTGTCGTGCCTCGAAGTACGAATAGATGTTGCTCGTACCAGGTGGGTACTGGTCGGCGTGCGAGAGCTTGTAGCTATCCGTCAGTAGGATAGGGTTGCGATTGATGCCCAGCATATCAGATCCTTTCTAAGAGCATGTCAAACAAGGGTTTGTGTGCGTCTACTATGCGATCACGTGATGCAGCGGCTAGCGGGAACCATCCGACCAGAGGCAGGTCATCATTACCTTTTGGGTCACCAGAGAAACTGGTGCATTTATACAGGATTGTTTTATGCCCTACGTCGTTGGCTCCACGCGACCGCCAATCATCAACAGTCAACGATCCTACGTATCCTAAAGTGTGTGCTGTAAGACCGGTTTCTTCTTGTAGCTCACGTGCTGCTGCTTCTTCTCCGTCTTTGTCTTTCAGGTCTATGAACCCACCAGGAAAACGCCAGAGGTGTTCGTCAGCCTTGCGGCCCAACAACACCTCCGGTGCGGCGTTTCCGTGCTCTACGGGATCGAGTCCCAGCACCTGAAGAGGAGGACGTAGCACTGCAATGTCCACGGTGAAGAACACACGAGGTCTGAGGTTCATGATGGCATGTATCACGCCACGTCTGAATGCGGGATCGTTCTCACTCGTCTGGGCTATCAGCTCACGGCGTGCTGTGCCGCTGTGATCGCTGCAGAAGTCCAGTTCGCGTGTCTCAAACTTGCCGCTGTACGCACTGGCAAAGCTGTCTCGACCACCGTACAACACCGCACTGAATTCTGGGAACAAGGCGTTGATGGTTTGGTCTACTGTTCGACTCCACACGTCGTTTTCGGCTGTGTCGTAAACAGCTACCACCACTGCATCAGGACACACGGCGTTGATCATTTGTGCACGAACGCGATAGTCGAGAGCGTGTTCGGAGTCTGCGGGCGCTGCCCTACAACCAAGCATCACCAGCATGTGTCTGTGTTTCTGTGCTACGTGCCGCAACAGGTCAACGTGTCCTGGGTGTAGCTCATCTACTTGGAAGCGGCCGATCACTACACCAATGACCTTGGTCTCAGAGGTCATGAACTTTCAGTCCTTTCGTAGGCTCTACAGATTCGCATTGCCAGATAGGGAGAAGGAATACTACCTCACCTATGCGATACCGGTACCGAGTGTCGGGTGGGAGATCTTCTCGTGCTATGACGGCACTGCCCTTGTCCTTGAAGAAATGAGCTTGTGCTAGTTCGTCACGCCAGTCGGGCACCGAGAGATCGAACTTATCCTTGCGCAGACCAGCGTAGTACTCCCGAAAATTTGGGGCACCACTTGGGCTTACAAATATTACATACTCAGTGTGACTGGCTTTTGATACGTGCAGTGTCATGGGTTATCTCTTGCTGTCGAGTGTGTCGATCAAAGCTCCTGCAACAACCTCAACTACTTGGTCCAATGGGATGAATTCCATGTGATGCTTCTGCCGCCTGGTCACTTTAATCCAGGCTTTGAGTTTGTTAACCGCGTGTGCGCGTTCGTCCGGAGTCATGATCATTTTTTCCACTTGAAGGGTTTACCTTTGCATAGGGGGCAGTACCACTTACCGGTAGCGCCACAGCGATACACCAAGTAGTGTATGATTCCCTTGCCGATCCAGTACGACACCACGAAACAGATCAAAACAATTGTTGTCCACATATCAAAACAGTCTTAACAGGATTAGAATGATACCGAGAGTCACAGAAACTCCCACTATCACCCCATTCGCGAACTGTTTATTCTCGGCAGTCATAAGATACCTTTCCTGTTCTCCCGCTCTCCCGGGGTTTCTCCCACTCACTCCAACGCGCTCCCGCCCGTACTCCAGTCGTTACTCCTGCGGAATTAGAGTGCTGAGCACTTGACTGTTCACGGTCTCGGTCAGTCTCCCACTTCTCCCGGGGTCTTGGACACCTCGTCTGGAAGCAGAAGTAGCGTTGAAAGAGTTAGGTTAGTACATGAATACTAGCTCACAATAGTGTGTTGATGAGATCCAGAACAAACCACAACGACAGTACGACAATTGCTATCTCTAGCGCTAGCGTGAGCCAGCCACTTAGCTGATAGCGTATGCGAATACGTTCCTCAAGGGATTGCAACCAAGGCGCTCTCATCATCGTTTGAAACTAGCAACTAGAACAGTGGGATGGATAGCCATTGCGCCTACCCCTAAGGACTCTTTCGCCTGTTGACACAGAGGCGTGGTCATGGGAAGGACGATGTGCGGCGCACCAGCAAATGCTCCGTCCATTTCGGCGGCTGTTTCTGACTCGTATGGCCCAAAAAGTTCTGTGATGCCTTCAGTCAAGCTGCCCATGATCAATACGAACATGTATTTTCCTCCGGAGGGTTAGCCTGATCGCCGCAGACTAGCAGCAGCAGGCAGTTTACGCCAAATGTTCTGGTGTCGATGCTCAAACGCCCGAACAGCTCGGTACTTCGCTTCCTTCTGACTGGGACTCACGCCGGTAGCGATCACTCGCCCGTGGCGCAGTTGCACGGTCCACTTCCACGTGTACACATCGGGCAGGACGGTTCGAAGACCTACTACAACGAGACGATACAGCGGTCTGCTGCCCAGACAGGTGGAGATGCCGTAAAGCGTGGCCGTTTGCTGTCGTGGGTAGCCGGTCAGTTTCCAGTGTGTTGGTGTGATCTTCATCCTGTGTCGTCCTTTCTGAGAATCTGTACCGTAATCTTGTGAATACTCCACATAATTCCGAACAACAGTCCGAAACCTACCGAGATAGGCCACAGGAAAGCGAGTAGGAGGATCAGAATCATAGATAAAAGTACAAATTCGTCCACGTCAGTGCCGTTGTGCACTTTGTAATAGTGAGCTGAGTTAGCTATTAGTCCTACCACAGCCAACCCTACTGCCACTAGCAGATACCATGTTATTGGGGCCCATTCAGCTATTGCTACCATACCTGCCTCCTGTGTGGTGTATAAGACTGCGTAGATCTACTGCAAAATCAGCCCAGAGGGATTTGAACCCTGCGTCTCGAGTGCCACAGACTCGTGTGTTAACCAGCTACACTATAGGCTGAACATTACTTAATCCTCGTGCATCTCCTCGTACCAGCGGCTTTCAGCACTGACGGGGATATGAAACACCAGTCTGGTGCCGTCCGGCACTCCCTCGCCTTTGGACATGACAACGTACCCGCCAACTTTGGCAGTTACATGTATCTCTTGACGCACCTCCTCATCATCCAAGAGATCACGTCCGCCGTTCAGTTTCTCGCGGATGAGGATAATCAGCATGTCGTCTCTGCTTAATACCTCCATCATTCACGCCATCCAGGGACTAACAGCGCTTCATATTGTGTGGTGACAAGGTAACAGCCCTCGTGTATACCAGGGGCGAGGTCTTTGACGACCTGACCTCCCACCGCTGAACAGGCTTCTTCACGATCACGCTCGAACGTCACACGCGTGACAGCGTAACAACAGACCATCACTACAATCAAGATTATCGTCCCGAAGAACGCTACTTGACCTACAAGCTCTGCTCGGTCCAATGTCATTGTGTTGTCCTTGGGTAGCTGGTTAGCTTCCAGTGTGTTGGTGTGATCTTCATCAACTATCTCCTTACCTCATAGCGTGGATTTGATGTGTTACTTGCTTGAACCGTACAGTATGCCGTTGACCCAAAGGGCTGCAAGCCAAGTTCCGAGCGTTAGCTCGATGTTCAGACTGAACAGAGCGTTGATTGCCCAGATGGTGAACATCGGAGTGAAAATGATCGCCACGATTACCACCACAACGAGTGCTAGGATTGAGTCAGTCATTATCGCCTAGTCTTTCCTGTTGGGTTGCTGGCCCAGAGCTCAACCAGGCGGGCTTTACGTGCGCTGATATTGGCAGGCAATGTGCCTAACAACACATCCACTAAACCAGCACACCCACTAGGGCTTGTCTCTAGGCCGTTTGCGTTTTTCTCAAATGGTCTGCCTAACTTCTTGAGCCAGTGCAACTTACGTCTTCCCACTTGCAGCCTCCTTTGCCATTCGCCTACAGAAAGCAGCGCGGGCTATCGCGCCGTCTTTGTTGAGATTCCACCAATACACCGAGGTACCAAAAGCACCTACCATCTTGTCTCCATCCCGATGTCGTCGGTGATTTGCTTCCAATCTTGTACGTACAGTGTGTTGCAGCTCTGTATCCCACAGGCCTACATCACAAACTGCGTCACACAACCCATAACACTCATACGTGGAGATAGAAGCACCCAAGGGCAATGTTATACAGAGGTTAGGACAACAGGCGGACATTTTTGCGTTGTCCCATTTGTTAGCAAGCCACTGCCACCAGGCGGATTCAGTTAACGGCATGGCTGGGTCAATCTGGATCATCCAATACCCCCATATCTTGTAGAATTGGTAACCTCGGGTCACCTGGGTGTAAACCACTGTATCCTACTTTTACATGAAATTGACCGCATGCACTACAACACATTTTTCCGTCGACGAGCGCTGGTAAGCAGCACGGATTGCATTCGAGCGGTGGGTTCCAGTTGATGCCCTGCAAATCTTTAGGCGTGAACATGGATGTAACCAGCTTCAACGTTTGATCCTGCTCGTCTTTGGTCACGCGTTACCGCCGGAGTATGTACTGCAATTTGTTCAGCGCCCAATACTCAGGTGCCATCCCGGCTTTGAATGCTTCGACCGTTTCAAGGACACCTAGAATGCCAAAGAATACCACGAGGATGGCTGTGACGCTCAGCACTACGGTTCGACAGTCCTGCTTGGTCCAGTCGTTGTAACCACCACCAGACTCCTTGTCGAAATTCGCGGCCCAGATGCTGTAAATCATCTTCTGAAGGGGATAGAGCGCCAAGAGCATCACCAGTATGGCAACGGCGTCAATCCATTCCAAGTACGCGCGAGCGACCAGTACTTCCCAGATGTGTGACGCTGCCACTCCGAGCTTGGCAGCCATCGCATCCAGACGCAGTAGTACTTCATCTTGCAATGGGGCCGGAACAACCCCTAGTGGATCTTGCATGGTTCATGTCTCCAATACTACGTTGGTGTTACAGTAGAGCTTCAATGCCCGATCGGGCAACTTCTTCGAACGTTCTCGCTGGTAGTTCGATCACATCTCCTTCGGCCAAAGCTATAGCAGACTTCAGCCGCTCAAGGCCGGCAATGGCCATTTCAATCCCTTGAACCGTCATCTCTGGTTTCGGCTGGTTGGGCTGATGGTAGCGAACTGCGAAGTTGGTAGGGCTGTTCGGCACGTCGGTGCGGATCTTACGAATCGTGTCGGCAACCTTGCTGTATTCGTCTTTGTCCATCAGACGTTCAGCTTGAGCGAGGCCGCTCTTTGCGACCTTAATCGCTGCTTTTGCTACGTCCTTGTGTTTCTTGGTCAAGGCTGCCTGAGCTTTAGGCAATTCAGCCTTGAATTCTTTGAGCTTGGTGTTGATCTGTTTCAACATCAAGGTTTTGTTGGCTTTGACTCCCATGTTCGTTTCCTTCGCTGCTCCGTTGGGGTTATGGTCGAATCACTACAAGGACCGGGCCGAATTCCGTTTCCGCATAGACTTCTTGCGGTAGTTGATAGGTGGTCCGCTCAATACACAGCTCCATCTGTGCCCACACCGTATCCACTGTACCGGTGGTTGTGTTGTGGATCACGATCTCTCTGGACACGTCCGTACATTCAGGTTGTGGTCCTACGGCGTCAGCACATGCACAAAACACCAAGACCAAGGTACATAGTAGTTTCTTCACGGCCTGATCCTCCTATTTGAGTTCGCAAGTCCCCAGCACTTGCATGTCCTTGAGGTAACGATCTCGAGTTTCCAACAACACCTTCTCCCACTTCTCTGCCTTACCAACCTTGAGACGCAGATCACGCCCGTATGTTGGGCCGGGGAAACCATACCAATGCACTACCGTGTTGGATGCCAGCTCCATTACACGTTGAGCGTGCCGGACTGTCCATACACACTCAGTCTCAGACACAACCTGCCCAAGCTCCACCGTTAGCAACGCAGGCACCGCAGCTCCCACTGAGATATTAGTGTTCACTGTGGTGGGAGGACTAATCATCAGAGCAATACCCAATACAGCAACGGTGGCACAGATGATAATCATCGTGACTTTGAACATGGTCGTTTGTCTCCCTGTGTGTCCATTGCGAGGTTAGCGCAGACATGACTGCGTTTTTTGATACCGTCCAGATCGTGCTTCCACCAGAATCTAGTGAACTCAGCGCCTGGTTGTTGTGTCCACTGTCGTATCGTCGGAGGACAATACTTCAGCATGTCCCTTTCCATCCGCCTGGCTTGCCGCTTGCCGATTTGGCCGTGACCACGCAACACAACGAGGCAAACACACAGACCCTTCACGATACTGTGTCGAGGGATAGCACCAGGTCGGGTTAGTTTTTTGGTGTTGATACCCCAAGATTCCATGCAGGTAGAGATACCCCAGAGGTAGGACAGATACGCCCACCACTCAGTGTCTGGGGCCTTAGGCCTGGGCATTTTCATGATTACGGGCAGTCAGGGATATCAAGCAGTTCCAACTCATCCCAGGCGTTAGGTACTAGCCACGCCGACCACCAGATGTCGTTGTATCGTTGTTCTTTCATGATACGTGAGTTCCAGACCACTGCATAACCCATCACATCCTCAGCGGCTGTGCATCCTACTTCAGTGAAATTGATACGGAACTGAGCCAAACGTGCCTCGTATCCAGGCATCTCCAGATGTGCAAACCAGGCAGACACACTCAATGTTATGACGACCACGAGGCCCAGTGCTATAGTCATAATGCCGGCGAACTGCCAGCCCTCACGTATCTCGTCGTAATCATTGATGAAGATACGTGTGAACCTGCCCTTCTTTTCGTAAGCCATGTTGATTTCCTCTCTTGATGGTGAATGAAAAAGAAAGATCCCTAAACAGCAGCCGCAATCCTGAGAGCGTGTTAAGCGGCACACGTTGGACGAGATTTCTCAAGCCCACCAGATGTAAGGATCTTTAGTCTTAGATGTTGATGGTGACTGTTGCGTTCTTCAGGGAGAGCTGTCCATCAAGATCTCCCAACACTTCCTCCAGCTCCTCAATGGCCGAAGCAAACGCTGCTTCGTCCAGGTTGACGACGGCTGCGACCTGTTCCCCCCGCGTCCGCCTCTTGTCGGCCTTCTCATATAGCGCCTCCTCCAAAGTACGCCACCGCGCGAACTGTCTGTCGTCGCGGGTGCGGTCGATGGTTCTGCTCATATCAACGAAGAGCTTCTCGCGCAACGGCGCAATCTCACGTCTCCAGATCAACCACTCAGTGACACACATGGTCTTATCCCCCACTGTGACCTGAGTTATCATGTTCTGTGAGGCAATCTTCGTGCGTAACGACAGCACTTGTCGCTGCATGTCAGTCACGCTGCTCATTTCCTTGGAGATGAAAGTGGTTGACCCACCTTCTAAGGCAGCCAAAGGATCTACCTTGTCCTCTGCTCGTACCAAGAACTTGACCACACTGGCCTCCTTCTTCGCCATCCTCTTCTTGAGAGTGGTGATCTTAGCCAGTGCTTCGGTAATCGTCAGTTCATGACTCATTGTCCTTCCTCCTTGAGTTTTGACGTTTAAGTAACAGTCAGCGGTACGGGGCTCGAACCCGTCACTCCAGAGCCACAGTCTAGTGTGTCACCAGCAACACTTACCGCTTTTCTACTGCGAAAATCATCCACAGCAGAGTGACATTCTTTGGATTAATGTATATTCCGCACCGTTTGAGTGCAGACAATGTATCACCTCCTGACGAACTTGTCCAAGTGTTTCCACAAAACGTATTAATAATGTGGTAAACTCTGGCTGCATCGAGTTTTTTGTAATAACGCTGACCACGGACAAGACGTGCACGAATGGTCTCAATACCTTTTTTTCGTATCAGGTACTTCAGAGAGTGCTGATAAATTTGTGTGTGTTTAATTCTTTCACGACCACGCAGTGCTGTGACCGCTATCACAGCTTTGTCTTCCCAACAAGGAAGAGTAGCCACCTCACTGAGTACGCGAATAGACTTTGTTCCGTAGGGCGAACACAAGTCTAGATTTGCAACTCCTAGTTTGTATCCTTGCTTAGCAATCTCTTCACACGCTTTTACGACATCCATTCCGTAAGTATGAACACTAGGTCCGTACTTTTCTCGGTAGCTTTGCATGAATGAAGGATCTTTGTCTACAGCGTGTAGGTTTTTTCGCCAAACCCCGCTTTTCAGTGCTACACCAATTTCTGTACCTTCTTCTGATGGCATCAATAAAGCGTGTGTATTTTTGATCTCAGAACTGATGAATGTACGAAATCCGTTCCATACATCACGTCGATACTGTCTTTTATTGGGAAAATTGTATCCCCCTTTCGGGGCTCGACGATTCATACCAACCTCCTAGATCGGAAATTAACTGTTTAATGACCAGCATGAGATTCGAACTCATAACCTGCGGGTTAAAGGCCCGCTGCTCTGGCCAGTTGGGCTAGCTGGTCGAACAACTCTCGCATATGTGTTAGCGAGGCTCCCGATTAGGGGAGAAGTGCATAGTTGTCTCCCACCTTCATAACGTTATGAAACCACCCTCACCACTCATCCACTGGTATGTATAGCTCCTGGAATCCTCCTATGGATCTGAGGTAAGTGCCGATATTGCTCTGCATTAGAACCCCTCCGACGGTGGATGGAGTTGCTCCTCAAAGGACTGACCCAAGTACGCATCTATCTCTCGGTACTCTGGTCTATGCGTCGGCAAATTCAGCACACTGGGGTGCTCGACTCGCTCCGTCTCAGCTTTGGGGATGAGACACTTAGGCATTCGCAACTCAGGCATACCAAAGCACAACAACAGACCAGTGATAGGCAGAGCAGCCAGTGCTGTGTACCCTAACATTACGTGGACAGGCGCACTCATTGTGTAAAGCCACGCTATACTTATAACAGCGGCCATTCCACCAAGAATAGGCCAGAGGAATACAGAGAGGAGCACATCACGAGCGGTAGTAGTTGCACCCAGCCACCAGTTAGGGTCGGCTGCAAAGGTCTGGATACTTGCATATGCGAGCAATCCGACGACGATATAAGCCGAAATCCCCAACAGAATATCACCAAAGAACTCCCTGCCTGTTAACATAATGCTACTCCTTCTTGTTGGCGTGGAACAAACACGTGAGATTTGATTGTCTGTCGCGACACATAGCCTTCGTTTTGCACCAGCAGCATTCTGCATCGGCCGGCACATGACACAGACCACATCGTCCCTGCTTGTCGTAGTAAATCGAGGCGTACTCTACTATGGTCAGCCTGCCACAACTGGTACAACGCAAATACTGAACATACCCGTCGCCTGTGTTGTGAGTAATCATGAAACTACCCTTAGCTGGCGACGGATACCAGACGCAATGTTCAATGTACAGCTCTTCTGGAATGTGAGGGAGGAGTTGGTTGATTTCTTCAGTCATTGTCTTTACTCAGTTGAAGAACAGAATGCCAGCCAAGAACAACAGCACAGTAGTACAGAATACAGCAGTGCCAGCTATCATGTAGTACTTGAGCACGCGATCGAGCAGAGTCATCCAGACTCCTTTACAAGTTTAACCAAGTAGTCACGCTCCGTCCTGGTGAGTGGCCCGGTGGCACAGCAACGCCACAATTTTGCCACCAAACGCTTCTGTGTGTCTGACAGTGAGTATATGACGAACCCCTTTTGGGTAAGCATATCCGCCATCTCTTTCCTTGTTGCTTTCGGTGTCATGCACATGAGAGCTTCTCCATTTGGTTTTGGGCAAATAAAAAGGGATGAGGAGAAGGGAATCGAACCCCTACGCGCCCGATCGAGGCTGCTCTGCCATTAAGCTACACCTCACCCCTATCTATCTATCGAGTGATCGCAGGCATAGGACCATTGGTTATGCGCTCACGAGGCTTGGTTTTCACCCTCTTCTTCTCCAGCACCTCCACCTGCTCGATGTCAATGCACAGATCACCTCGTGTATTTCCGTCTTCTTTGAGGGAATCCGAGGCTATGCCTACGCGTCGACAGCCATTCAGCCATAGTGTGTGGCTGTTGCAGATACCAGTGTACCCAGAGATGCGGTCTCTGACGAGCGCACCGAGAGGTACATCAGCGAAGTCCTGAGGTTCCATGTCTTACTCCATTCGGTTTTGGGCAAATAAAAAGGGACTATGACTCGCACAGAGGACACTCTTCGCACATGCGTTTGGCATGTAGGCGTATCTCTGCTTCGTACTCTTTCTGTGCAGCTCTGTAACCTTGAGCGAACGTAGCTGTGGTTTCCATAGCTCGGCGATCGGCAGCGGCAGCAGCTGCTAGACCGCGTCGTCGGCCGAAGTCATGGAACTTGAAGGCGCGACCAGTGGCGTGCTCGTACGTCGGTATGCTCCCAGGCATCACAGTACCAGCGCCATAACCATCAATCCTAAAGGTCTCTTCTTTCAGGAGTGCTCTTATCTCATGTAACTCAACACCCAGCTCTAGGATGGTGTTTTCCACGAGGTTGAGCCGTTGGCGCAATATGCTCTTTCTTGGCATGATTGCCTCATTTGGTTTTGGGCAAATAAAAAGGGATGCGTATAGGAGGCCCGACCATCCTCATTCGGTCCATCGGGATCGCCTCCTACACGACTTTGCTACGGAATGGTACCTCCATCATCTGCTTAAACGCAAGAGTCCAAAGATACCGTGTACCGCGACCGTCTTTTTCATAACGTTATGAAAATCAGTGCTGTCTCGGGAATGCTCGTTTGTAGTTCTGCGGCCACGGGCCATGTGATTCGATGTACTCTCCATTGTACGTGTGGCGCGTACAGAAGATCAGCGAGAACATATCACGACGTATTTCGCTGTCTTTCGGGGCTTGAATTTCAGTTAACTCATACATGCGCGGGCGCAATACCTTCCAGCGTTCGCGGTTACGAGCACGGCGTTCCAATTCACTCACGAGACAATGCTGCATGAAATCACTGAGAAATTCCTGCACCGGATTAGGCATGCCGTTGCCCCTTTCCTTTATGGTTCTCGATTGTGGACGTAATACGCCACCGATCTGCGTCCTCACCTATCAGAGCTTTGCCCCCCTCACCACGATGACCTCTAGGGCTTACGCCGTCTGTGTCTATGATCTTGACGTTCTCAGGTGTGGGAAATTCTTTGAGTACCCATATCGAGCCTCTGGGCGGATCATTCTCCAATGCCCAACACTTAGCACAGTTCTTGCGCTTGCATTTCCCACTGGTACAACAGCGCGTGAATCCGCCATTGGCTATTTTCAGTTTGCCATTGCGTTGTTTACGGAATATGATCCATTGCGTCATGTTCTTGGCTTTCATCCGAGGCCCAGCTACCGCAGTACCTGTCTGACCGACGGGGCAGAATGGTGCATCTCCAGTCAGAGGGACCGGCGACCACACACTAGTCCCATCAAAGCTAGCGCGTGTGTAGTTGCGTTGAAGGCCACGTTTAGCGGCTCTCTTCATTTGAGCAATACGCTCCATACCCTCGGCGAAACGGTCCATGCGTATGCTCATCTCTTCATCGGTGATTGCAGGCTTTTTGCGTTTAGGCATGGGCGTACGCCTCCGTCTGGGCGATGATGTCCGCATCTAAGGCTGAAGGCTGAACCCATGCGCATTTGTTCAACTTCTGGGACGCATACGACCTCAGCGTATGGGCAGCCGTAAAACCGTGGCAGTGTATGGCGTCCACAGTGCCCATAGGGGTGACGATACAGCAATCGTAACTCGTCGGAATCTCCACCGTCACCGCGTCCCAAAACCGGATCTTGTTGACTAACTTGCTCGTGATCTTTAACATGATATCGTCTCCCTTTTTCATAACGTTATGAAAGTAGTAGTAGGAAATTTCTGTGTAGGAAAACTACCAATAGGCCCCTCTATATAGGCCAATCTGGATTTACTTTTTCGGCCAAAACCACCACACACCCCTCCCCTCACACGTTCATGTAATTACGCACTACCCACCCACAGTAGTGGCCCATGAACGTAGCCACCACACACAACAACACATACATACACACACGCATGTATCTGCTCATGATGCCCGCGCCGGTTGAATGAGGGTAGCAGCGCAGTGAGTACAGATACCATGAGATACAGCACCAACAGGGATGTCGGGCTTTGTTCCGATGATCTTGTTACACCATGCACATACGACATTTCCGATTGTTTGCATGAGGGTGCCTTTTTTCATAACGTTATGAAAATTGAGGAATAGCACAAGAGGTACCAAAATACCACTTTGCGGGTAAAAAACGCCTATCTAGGCGTCTCTTCTATGATTTGCCATGAGTCGGTGATATGTAATTCACCCTCATTCAAGTGAGGCGAGGCCGAAGTGATAACACCATCGGTATGGTTGAAGGTAAGCGTGCAGTCATTTGTACCCTGACCAATAGCCTTGCGGTGAATGTAATCCCAAGCGGCCGCAAAGGTCATAAACACACCTAAGTAGTTGTTCCCATTGGGGCCGATTTCAGTGTATGTGGCAACGTATACAGTCATAATATCTCCATTTTCATAACGTTATGAAAGTTATATGTGGATCGGTTTTTTCAATCGAGTTTTTAGAAGGCCGACCTAGTAGGTAAGATATAGGACGCACTCCGCCTTCGCTTTTTGAGTTTTTCAACTAAAAAATTGAGTATGTGATTTGACTCACAATCCCGAACCGCGACGCCGGTTGAATGTGGTATTCGAGTACTACTTAGGCGTATGTTACGCCTTGAGCCTTGCACACTTCCGCGAAATCGGCTTCCGAAATCTGCACCTTTTGCGATAGTGCGACCATCTGGCGACCTACTTCAGTAGCCAACGCGTCGCCTGTCAGACCGTCAAACACGTCAACTTCAGTGTTCTCTGGCGTTTCGCCGTCCGCCGCTTTCTCCGCGTCCTTTTCGGCTTTTACCGTGGCATTCTTGAACGTTTGTGCCATGCCGAAATGCGCGGTTTGATATGCTGCAAACCGTTTCGATGCCGACAGCTCCGAAAACGTTTTCCAAACGCTAGCGATTGTTTCGTTATGCGCCATAGTCCATAGTACGATGGTGAAAACGTTGTCTATGTTCCGCGCCTTACTTGCGTATCGTTCGCCGTGTAACGTGTCGAGCTTGCATCGTTCGGAGTGTTTCAGAGCCGAACCGTTTTTCCTATCTTCCGCCGTGGCCTTCAGCACTCTGCAAATGCTATTCCACATTGCCAGTTGACACACTGCTTTGGTTTCCTTCGCGCCGGAAGCGATTTTCTTTGCAAACTTCGCTTTGTCCGTTATGGAACCATGTTCAACCAATGCAGTCATGTAGTAAGCAACTGCCAGACATACAGTCAGGTATGTATCCGTTGCGCTTTTCCCAAGTTCCGTGCCAGTCTGTACTGCCAATTCTTTCAACGTCATTGTATTGACCTATCTTTCTCAGTGGGTGAATTTTTCATAACGTTATGAGAATGACCCACATTCAACCGGCGCGACCCACGGGGTTACTCACCGTTCACTTTGTCGTGCCTTCATATGCTACACGGTATAGGCATGAAATTTTTCACGAATTAAGTTCATATACGACAACAAGTTACAGCGTTATATACGGGGTATAGTTGGCCTTAGTAACTGGGTAGAATCGCTGAATTAGGACCAGAAAGGGTGCATTTGACGTAGGTTGGGCTAAGTTGTTGCAAAGAAAGGAGTTAAAAGAAGAGAAACGGGCAATACTATTGGATATGGGTACGTTTCGTACCTAAAGGGGTGTTTATGGAGGGTGTTTCGTCGTAACCTCGGCCAAATCAACTACTTACGGGTTTATTTTCGATTATTCGGGCCTATTTGTCGTGAGTAAGCTATGCAATTTGCAACCTTACTATAAGTAAGCTATGCTGTGTGCAACCTTATATAGAGTATATAGCGAAAAGAGCGACTTGAAAATTTGGATCGGCCGGATTTGGGCGAATATGGCGTTTGGGGTTGACTTTTGGGCCTAAATGTGTTATATTACAGGGTATTTCGACATAGGAGGAATGATGCCAATTGAAGTGATAATTTGCTTGGTAGCGGCCGTAATCGTGTCTCTTGGCTTGGTAGGCCGTACGTTTTGGGTGTTATACAAAATGGACAAATCTGTAGAAATGTTGCGCTGAAAGTATGTTTTTAGCCCTAGTGGTTATACAAAATAAATGGCGGTTTTCCTAGGATTTTTGATTTCAAGGAGTGAAAATGAAGACAACTGAAGAAGAAGCTCAAGCGATGCTGTACGGAGACAACGACGATTTTGAGATCATCCTGGACGAATTAGAGGAGCTCGATCGTTGGTCGGCGACTAGCAGGTTGATTGTGAGACAGATGAGTACAGACAAGTTTTTCGAGACTTACTACTCACAGGGAGCCACAGAACAGCAGGATCAGGCGCCTTTTGAATATGCCGGAACCGTAACTTGGAACGAGGTTGCGCCCGTAGAAGAGATGTGCCTTGTGTACAGGCCAATCCCAAAGGAGCAATAATGCCTATATTTTTTAAGCAGCTAGTATCACATAGTGGTTTTCTGTATGGAGTTGGAGCTGACGGACAATTATGGAAGTATGAGCCATACCAGCGCGATGGTATATATGAGTACTCTGATTATTGGGTACCAGTAAACAAGTATACTTATGCCGAGGCTGTGGCGATTAACGAAAAAGTCAATGAGGGGAAGGTGAGCCCATTCTAACCCCAAGCGTGAAGATATTCGGGATGACCTGGGGCGGCTGGTTGAACCTCTTGGTGCTTCAGTGGTTCTTTGTACGGCTGGCGTGGTCTCCTGGAAAAGAAGATAGCTGGCGTCTGTTACGTTGGATTATACCGATGACAGGCTGGCATATCTGGTTCTGGAAGAGTGACCGATTTCTCTACTTGAGAAGACCCATACGATGGTAGACTGGAGGAAACGTGAACGAGAAAAGCCTTCCACTTGAGATTGGATTACTTGGTGGCATGGCCCTGATTGCCCTTGTGGCAGCTATTATGGGGCTTCCACTGACGTGTCTGATCATAGGAGTGTTTGTGATCATAAAAGGCATCCAGATGGCCCTGGAGGGATCTAAGGGTTGACTTTTTAGGCCGAATGTGTTATACTTCATGTGACTCGAAAGGGAGCCGTAATGGCGAAGCGCAGCATACTGAAAGCTAGAAAGAAGGATTTCCGGATTGACACGTTCAGAGCCGGTGGCAAAGGTGGACAGCACCAGAACAAGACAGATTCGGGAGTTCGGATCACCCATACCGAAACAGGCTTGTCTGCAGAGTGTAGAGAGCATCGCAGCCAGAAACAGAACAAGACTGCCGCTTTCTTGAAGCTCGTGGACAAGCTCGTTGCGTGGGCTATAGAAAATGACACACCTGTGATGATCTACCACCAGGAGACCGTACGAACCTATAACAAAGCCACCAACCGAGTTACAGACCATGCGACCGGCCTGAAGGTGTCCTACAAGGACCTGGACGGTGAGTTCGCTACTTTGGTTGAAGCTAGGCGGAAAGAGATGGACCGATAATGGCTATAGAATACGGAGTGATGAAAGACGAAGTACAGTATCATCTAGAACAGCAGCCGACTGAGTGTCTTTGTAATGAATGCGGCAAGGATGTGGACTTCGAGGCTTCGGTCGGCGATGATCAGGACTTGACCATAATCGCGTTTAGGTGCGAGTGTGCTATAGAAGAAATCGACAAGTTAGCGGCCGAGGTCGCCAGACTGGAAAGGGAGCTACTATAATGTTTTGGGAAGAGTTGAAATGGGCTAGGGAAGATCTGGCAAAAGAGCCGCTTAAAGTCAAAGTTGCGATAGCGATACTGGGTGTTTTCGTCGTGACCGGTATTGGAGCAATAGTGCTGGGCTCCTTTCAGTCGATGGGATTTATGGCCTTGTGGATGTGGCTGGGCCTGAGTACATTCATGTGGGCGGTTATAACGTTAGCAGCTAATAATGACTGAGGTATACAAGAAGGAACGGACACAGCTAGACGACGATTTGCGGCGGAATGCTATGAGTCAACGGAGGACTACGAAAGTTCAGGTCGATCGGGCTGCTGTAGCGAAAACCAACATGCCGGCCGATCTGATGGCTGACGTAGATAGATTGCTGTTCGAGTATAAGGGTGCACATATAGGCTTGATGGCTGTGTACCATAATCCTACGATAGAGGCTATTCAGGCTTATCTGGATGTGGTTATCAAGATCAGTTACGAACTGCGCCCTCATATGCAGAACGCGGCCTCAATACGACAATACATCTTAGACGACCTGGGAGAGTAATAATGCTTACGCGAAAGAAAATTGAGGAAATCCAAAGTAAATGGAGTTTCGGTTCTAGCGGCAAAGCCTTTGCGATATGTGGTCTTTGCGATCGCGCCAATGCGTTACTGGATGAGCTCCAGCGGATAGCCCTAAAAATCAAAGGACTCGAGGAGTACAAATGCGAATAGCGGTTGTAGGCTCTAGAAACTACAAAAAGAGACGAATAGTTGAGTTTACATTGAGTCGATTGTTTGCGGAAGGAGATGAGCTGATTTCTGGAGGCGCAGCTGGTGTAGACACATGGGCAGCAGACTGGGCCGATGAACACGGATACGAATCGACTATCTTCAAGGCTGAGTGGGATCTATACGGAAAAGCGGCCGGCATGCTCCGAAATACCGACATAGTCACAAGTTGCGACATCCTTATAGCTTTTTGGGATGGGAAATCGAAGGGAACTATGGATAGCTACAAGAAGGCACAAAAACAGAAAAAGGTAACCATGCTTTGTGTTTGGAAGGATGATGAAGGAACGAGTGTGTGAGCAGTGTGGAGGCAAATTTACGCCGATACCTGTCAAGGTGAAGACACTAATCGCTTGCCCGCATAAACGCAAGGGATGTGGTGAGTACTGGCAAGAGGGGAGGCGACTCTGTTGGTATCCAAGAACGTACTGGCAACTACCGGAGGATGAATAATGGTTGACGATGCTTGTGGTATCCGTGATAAGCCGGTGTACTGTTGTGAGGATTGTGGTCGTCCGATCTATGCGATGGATATAGGTACCAACTTGGCCTTCTCCTCGAGATTGCCGAAAGATACTCCTATCCACTGTCCGCACTGCCGAGCAATTGGAACTATTGGTGCCGTCCGAAAGTATGAGGGTTGACTTTTATGGACAAATGTGTTATATTACTGCAGGAGGAAATATGTCAGACCTAATAGAACGACTTAAGCACTTTCAGGAGCACGAAGCTGGGGTAAATGATGAATATGGAGCTCAGGTTCTGTATGCCGCTTGGAAAGAGTTGGAACGTCTAGAACAACACAACAAATTCTTAGAAGGCGAAGTGGACCACCAGGAGAGGCATAAAGCAAGAGCAGCGGTACAACGTCAACAGGCCGAAGAACATCGTGACGCGTATCGCGCGGTCCTAGAAGACCGGATTGCGTTCTACAAGAAACGTGCTGCCGAGCGAAGCCTGAATATTCGTGAAAGTGCAACATATGGTGAATTACACGAGTTGTTAGTTGAATTTGACAAGATTGACGTAATGGAGCATTACGGAATAGGTCCTGAAGACCTACACTTAGACTTTGAGAGGGAATGCACATGAACAAGCTAATTCTGACGGTAGGGCTGCCTAGAAGTGGTAAATCCACTTGGGCCAAGGAGACAGGATTTCCAGTTGTATCTCCTGACGCCATCCGCCTGGCATTACACGGCCAGCGGTTCGAGACGCTAGCAGAACCTATGGTTTGGGCTATTACGAAAATTATGGTTAGGGCGTTGTTCTTGACAGGCAGTACTACCGTTGTACTAGATTCCACGAATACGACTAAGAAACGACGTAATACTTGGTTAAGCAAGGACTGGGAGATAGCTTATGAAGTTTTTACTACTAGTGCTGAGGAATGCAAACGTCGTGCGAGAATGACAGCTCAGGATGACTTGTGCCCGATTATTGACATGATGGCTACAAATTGGGACGGGGAGCTTACAGTCAACAATGCCACTTGTACAATAGAATTGAAATAAGGAGAAAATCATGGATGGATGGATTGGAGTAGACCTGGATGGGACGTTAGCACATCTAGGAGGATACAAAGGAATGGATTTCATCGGTTCGCCGATTACAGTGATGGTGAACCGTGTGAAGCGTTGGCTTGAGCTTGGGATTCGTGTTAAGATTCTTACAGCGAGAGTGGCCGACGATCCGGACGGACACAACAAGAAAGTCATCGAAGCATACCTGAAACAGCACGTCGGACAGGTCCTGGAGATTACGTGCCAGAAGGATATGAACATGTTCGAGCTATGGGACGATCGTTGTGTACAGGTTGTTAAGAACACAGGTTTGAGGGTAGGAGAAGAACGTCGTATTCACACCAGGGAGGCCGCTGCTAGGTAGAGGCCCTCTTTCAGCTGAAAAACGCGTTAGAAACGATTTTAGCGCGAAATAGAGGTATTGAAACAAGGAGAGACAGTGCGAGATATAACAGGGATGGAGCGTCCGCAAGTAAGTAATGATGAATTGCGGGCTGCTCGTAACGCTATTGCGCTCAGCTTGCATCAGCGCCTAGACGAAAAGACGCGCGGAGCCTTCATTAGTACACACGAAGCGCTAGGGGTCATCACGGAAGAATACAAGGAGCTGATAGATGCAGTTCAGTCCAACGAGAGGAATGCTATCTTCTTGGAGCTGATAGACATAGCTACTGGATGTGAATTCGCGTTGGCCTCGATGTTGGCGTGTGAAGATGCCTGATAAGCAATCGAAGTGCAGAAATGCCGATAAATACCAAGCTATGCGCAAGCCTACCTGCCTGGATGGCAAAGTGTGTGATGTGTGTCGGACAAAGTGGGAACGGGCGCTACTACAGTCTGAGGCTATAGCGGTTGCGGTGGACAGCGTGATTATAGAAGAAATACAACGAAAGGCGAAGTATGTCATTTCCAACAGAAGTACTGAAGATAAGACGTAGAGTAGAGCGACTAGAGCAGATGCGTAGAACTGCTCGTGAGGACTACAATTCCTCAATGAAAGAATACTACACCCAACTTAAACACTTACAAGACAGCTGTCCGCATCCTGAATATGATTGGGAATTGGATGGAGCCGGCCACAACAACATCAAAACTTGCAAAGTCTGCGGAAAGTAGGAGATCATGGCTCATACAGTATATTTGGCGGGTGGGATGAGAACCGGCTGGCAGGATCAGGTCATAAATGCAGCACCAGACCTGGACTATAAAGACCCTCGGACTCATGGGTTACGAAAAGAGAAGGAATACACAGAGTGGGACCTTAACGCTATTGATGAGTCGACCATCATGTTCGCATTCCTAGAGGCTGATAACCCGAGCGGCGCCGGACTGGCGTTAGAGATAGGTTATGCAAAAGCCCAAGGGAAGTATATCATCTTTGTGTGCGAAGCCCAGCATCCACATTATCGGTATTTTGGGATGTCTCGTATGTGTGCAAATAGGGTGTATGACTATCTAGAAGATGGTGTTGAGTTTCTAAGAACGTTCCAGACGTTTCCACGAGACGCTTCAGATCCAGACAACTATTATGGGAGGTCGCGTGACTGAGCATAAGACATGGTTAAAGGTAGCTGAGGTGTTTGCTTCAGCTAAACTCTCGGATGACGGATTCTATGATGCCGGTCCGATACTCAAAGAATTTGTCTGTGGAATTTGTGACGCCTTACAAGATATGCATATGGTAGGTGACATCACGGCCCAGATGTGCACACTAATGAAAGAACGGCTTCTACTATTCAGTCCTGACTATAGAGGTCTTTCCGTTGATCAGTTTTTCTGGTGGGACACTGAAAACATTATAGGCAATCAAGGACGAATACTGGCCTGTTGTTTCTTGGCCGCTATGACAGATAAGGAAGATGCCCCTTGACAATTGGGGCTAAGCGTGTTATATTAAGGGGTACTCAAAAAGGAAAAGAAAAATGAAAATCACAGTTACACACTTTCTGGAGCTAGACAGAGTCCAGATTGCACATCACGTGTCAGTAGCAAGTCACGGGGTTTATGAGTGTGAGTCATATGAACTAGAATCCATACTCAAACATATCGGCTCCTTGATGGCTAGTCATCACGGCCGAACTACACTTACCTACAGCGACAGCGACGCCTACGAGCTGCCAGACAGGGGGGACAATGATCCTCGATAAATCAGGCACTCCCATAAAAGACAACTCCCAAAACGAACTAATGGAACCAGAAGATCTGAATGATCTGTTCATTTTCGATCCAAACGTGATTCTGACTCCTCTGAACGCTAAGACCATCTGTGAGGCAGTTGCCAAGATTCAGTTAGGCCTTGACGTGCCAGCGGAAGACATTTCCAAAGTGGCTCAGGAGTACTACAATTATGGGATGAAAGAAGGGCTGCGTAAAAGTGGCGACCTCGAGCATATACACATAGCACGACAGGTACTTAAGGATTTCTTGTTGGTAGCTGATAACGTCTACGAGATGCTGGCTACGTATGTCCAACCGGACCAAGTATCACCACTGGCGGAGGATGAAGATGCATCTGAAGACCGTTGAAGAGTTAATAGACCAGGTGGAGGTGCTAGGACGCAGTTTTCAACGCGTACACGCTGAAGCCGCAGTAAGCAATCATGAATGCAAACAGACTTTCACGAAACTACTACAGCTACGAGATGCTATGCTGTTGGGAGCGGCCGATGCCAAAGAAGAAGATAGAGATTAATGGAAAAGGAACAAAGTTCGATTTCAGAGATAAGAAGACACGTCTTGAACTGCTTCCGCCTAATTTCACAGAAGCGATCGGTAAAGTACTTACGTACGGCGCCGAAAAGTACGATGCGCATAATTGGATGCAAGGGATGGAGTTCAGTCGACTCATAGGCGCTATGAAGCGTCATCTGGAAGAGATAGAGTTCAGTGAAGATTGGGATCCGGAAACCGCAGAGCAGCACACGGCTCACATAGGCTGTTGCTTGGCGTTTCTACACTACTTCATAGAGCATCCAGAGCAGTACGAACAGTTCGATGACCGTGTCTTTGAGCGGGGGACAGCTACTGCAGCGTCTTCCAACCCGACACTATTTGAGGTACTACATGAACAAGATAAAAGCAAGAAAGCTAGTCGCAGACGACAACCAAAAAAGAAAGCGAAGAAAGGCACTACGAAAAAAAGCAAAGCCGGTTAACAACCGAGTTCCAGTCAGCCACTTGCGCCCAGCAGGAAAATTAGTTACATTACAAGAGCTCAGCAAGCGCAGGGATCTCAGTCCGGCTTTTCAGTTAGGTCACAGCACTCAGCGAGGTCGGCTACTAAGTGTCGACTCCTCTGGAGCAGATGTGGTGTATGAAATTTACCAAGCTGATGGCGGCGTCCGTAAACAGAAAACATGGATCAGTGCGAGTACTCGTGTGTACCCATTACTTCCGTACAAGCACAAAACAAGAAAGCATACTAAATGAGTTTATCAACGAGTGCCAGGTTCCTGTGTTTCTACGTCCAGATGGCCGGCGGATCAATCGCCACCACGCGGGAGGGTCTTGGTGATCTTCTTGGTGTGCACATCTCCACCATCCACAGAGCACTTGTAGAGGCTCGAGAACTTGACTTTTTGACAGTCTCGAGAGGTTATCGTTGCATCGTCGTCGAACAAACGGACACCCCTTTTGAGCTGAGTAAGGTTGCAGAGAGCATAGCTTATAAGGAAAGTAAGGTGTCACAGTGCAACACTGGAGTGAGTAAAGGTGCAGAGAGCGTAGCTTACTCTGAGAGTAAGGTTGCAGAAAGCGTAGCTTACTCGGAAGTAAAGGTGCAGAGAGCACAGCTTACTCCTGAAATTGAGGAGCCGGTTCCAGGTAGTACTATAAAGGATACTAGTAAGTCTATGTACAAAGAACCTAAAGAGCACATAGTAACTACGAAGCACACAGATACTAACAAGCACATAGTTAGTAATAGTGCCAAAACACCAAAAAAGCGAAAGCGAACTGCGAAGAAGGCGAAGCCTAAAAAAGAACCGACGCCGTCAAACTGTCCCTCAATACCGAAAGGTGGCATAGATGTCTCAAACGTAGCTGAAGAGGCATTTGCATTCCCATATGCCGGAAAAGGCTATAACGTGATGGGAGTGTGGTATTGGGTTTTGATGCGGTACAAGCGTAAGGGAATAGATCATCGTATGATATCGACTGAGTTTGGCAAGAAAGCCACTATCTATGCGAGGAACCTTGGCGCCGTGTTCGGCAAGGATTGGGATGAGCATAGGAAATACATCGACTGGTTCTTCCAGCAAGATGATGATTTCATTAGAAACAAAACACATTACGGGTTCGAGTATATGACAAGCAATGTATGCCTAAACAAATACAAAGCAAGCACCTCCCAGACAGGTGGTGCAGACTTTATAGACTCTGATGAAGAACGACAGACTCACGGAAGGTGGATTCAGGAATGAGATTTACAGAACCTCCAGTAGGGCTTTTGACGATACCTAAGCGTTTTGCAGAAGCCAAGTTCGACGAGAAGACTTCAGATGCCCTCAAATCAATTGGTGAGCTGTATGTGGACAATTTTACTACGTACTACTCCGAGGGCCGAGGGCCGGCTTTCTTAGGCGCACCAGGTGTTGGGAAGACCTATGCGGCCGCAGCTATCGCCCTGCAGCTTCATAAGATGGGAGTCCCCTGCTACTGGTCCGACGTAGTCGCAGACATGACTAAGCTGTTGGAGTGGAAAGACTTCAACCATCGGACAGAGTACTACAAGCTCAAAGGAAACATAGTCAACACTCCGTTCGTGGTATTGGATGACTTCACCTACTTGACAACATATCAGCGCACTAAGGAGCTTTTCTTTGAGATCTTGAACGCGCGATACTCGGCAGCACTACCAACACTAATTACAGGTAACTTTGCTCAAGATGACAGCGGTCCTTGGACAGCAATTAGTAACAATTTTGGCGGAGCAGTCTCCCGTCGCATAAAAGTCATGTCTAAAGGTTTAGTATTCAGAGATTGAGGGGTTGACAAATGGAGACGAATGTGTTATATTACATGCTAAGAAAGGACACCGAGTGAGCACACGTAGAGAAGTCGCAGAACAGATGTTTGAACTCTTCCAAGGTCGGAGGAGTGCGTACGCTATTAAGATCATGAAAGCTGATGGTGGGAAGGTGTTCATCCCCAACAGAGACGGGGAGGAAGACTTACCCTTTACACCAGAGGTCCTGGAAGCTCATCTCGCTGGTGAGATAGCCGCAGGCATCTATGTGCTCGATGGCACAGAGACGATGTGTGCGGTGGTTGACTTTGATGGCAAGAAGGGCGATCCTCTCAAGGATGCCCTGGTGGTCAAGAGTGCAGCCCTTACGAAGCTAGGATTGAGTAGCGTCCTGGAACGATCACAGAGTGGAAATGGTGTCCATCTGTGGTTCTTCTTTGATACGATGATTTCAGCGAAGCTGCTGCGTTTTGTAATCGGTAGTGTGATTCCTGAGTTTTCAGTTACGGTCAAAGATCGTGTATCGAGCTATGACAGGTTGTTTCCTGTTCAAAATGATGCAGGTGACAGTTATGGCAGCTTGGTGGGCTTACCACTGAACGGGCCTGAGCTGATAGCAAAGGAACGCACCGTATTCATCTCTGAAGACGGTGAATGCTTGCCAAAGCAGAGTGAATTGATAGGCAAGCTCTTGTTACAGAGAAATCTGTCAGGAGCAGTGCGAGAGATCGCTAAGAGTCTTCCAGCTCCGCAGAAGCGCACATCCGGCGGTAAAAACAACAAGAAGATGAAGAAGACGGCAGGGGGTATGAAGCTGTTGTCGCAATACGGTTGTTCGTGGCTAAGAGGAATGCTGGAGAACCCTGATAGTATGGACGAGTCCGAGTGGCACGCAGCTTTGGGTCAGTTTGCTCAGATTAAAAACGGCGAAGTTCTGGCACATACTTTCAGTTCCAAGTCGTCTAAGTATAATGAGAAGCAGACACAGGCCAAGTTCGATGTAGCGTTGAAAAAAGACCTACCTATGCGTTGCGACACGATACGCGAGAAGTTCGGTGGATGTCCTGAAGACTGTGTCTGTCAAGAGTTTGGATATGACTATCCGTGGCAACTAGCCAAGATACCACTAGAGAAACTACAGCAGCAGCAGACCGGCCTGGTTTACACTGGCGTAGAACTGGCCTCCGTGGCCCTGGATGTAGCCAAAGAGATTGACAGTGGCCAGAGGATGGGTTTCACATGGGGCTATGACGTACTTGATGACGCTACTGAGCTCAGACCGAAAGATCTCGTGATCGTCGCTGCACGTCGTAGTATGGGTAAGACAGGAGTCATGATCGACTCTTCTTATAGAGGTGCCAGCATAAAGGTTCCACAATATGTCTTCTCCCTGGAGATGAGCGCTGAACAGCTAGCCTTGCGGTACTTGGCGCGGATCAGCGGCGTGGACCTGACGTTGATCACCACAGGTAAGTTAGGGCCAGCGGAATGGAAGCGAGTGAACGATGCTGCCAAAGAGCTGAGCACTCTTCCGATCTATATAGATGACACAACATGTATGGTTGAGCAAATGCTTGATCAAGCCGGAGAGCTTGTATTCCAGCACGGACAAGGTCCGATGTGGGTAGACTATCTACAGTTGGTTAAAAAGCAAGGTCGTGAGTCTCAGAAAGAGGCTGTAGATGCAGTTATCTACGCGTACAAAAATATCGCCAAGATTCTAGATGTGCCCGTAGTAGCGCTTGCACAGTTCAATCGCGGCGAAGAGACGTACGAAGGTAACGACGACCTAGACTCCTGGCTGAAGGACACAGGTAACATCGAACAGCATGCGGACGTGATTCATTACATCCGAGGTACAGCAGCTCCTGGGACAGTGGTACGCCGTTGGCGCATCCACAAGGAGCGGCACAGACCGCAGGCGTTGAATTTCAAGTTCGAGTTGGAGCAGTGCATATTCAAGTGGGAACCAGCGGGTATCTGGGCTGGGGACGCTGGGGTGGACGCAGACAACCTTTATGAACTTAGCGGGCGCGGGTTTGATGACATTGAGGACTGAGTTTAACTATGAATACATTACTGAAGCGTCTTCACTCGAAAGGGTGAAGGCGTGGATGCAAAACCACAAGTCGTTTGTAGTGGATCTCGAGACTACAGGTCTTGATCCGTTCTCGAACGATATAGTACTAATGCAGATCGGAAATACCGAGAAGCAATGGGTGATAGATGTACGGGCTGTAGACATCGAACCCCTGAAACCGATAATGGAAGATCCAGAGTATTTGAAGCTGGGTCAGAACATCAAATTTGATTTGAAGTTCTTGAAGCACCAGAGGAATTGGAGCTTTGAGAACGTAGCAGATACCATGATCGCTGAACAAGTAATGCGTTGCGGTATTCTTATGGGCGGTGCTAGTATGGGCGCCCTAGCCCAGTTTTATCTCGGTATAGAGATCGACAAAGACCACAATTTGCGTACAGGTTTCGGTAAAACAGGCGTAGGCATGTTTTCGGAGCGGCAGCTTAGATACGCAGCAGGGGATTGTATCTACCCCGTGCAAATTGCGCGTCATCAGAAGGCTAAGATACGCGAACGCGGACTGAGTAACACCTTGTCACTAGAGCATGCCTTCATTCCTGTCCTCGCAGACATGGAACTAGAGGGAATGCGAATCGACGCAGAAGCATGGACTGGTCTGTACCAGCAGGCACTGCGTAGCGCAGCTGAACAAGAGAAGTTACTTGATAAGCTGTTCCAAGTGGAGAAGGTTAGTCAAGGCGACATGTTTGGTAAGGCGCAGACGGTGCGTAGTCTGAATTACGGGTCATGGCAGCAGGTGCTGAAGCGTCTCGTCGGTTTGGGGTATCGCACTCTGCAGAGCACCGATTCGGAAGAAGTGGCCCTAGCGGCCATCAACGGACAGATTCCACGTGAGCTTGCTCAGGCATTGATCGCGTATCGTATCTTCCGTAAACGCGCGAATACATACGGCCTCGGATTCTTAGAAGCTATACATCCCGTTACTGGGCATATTCATAGCGATTTTACGCAGGCCACTACACATACAGGACGCTTAAGTTCTGGGCAGCGAGGCTTTAGCACCGGCACATCGAAGAGAGTGAATCTTCAGAACATTCCGCGATTGTCGAAGTACAGACACTGTTTTATCCCTGACGATGGAGATGTGTTCATCGTATGGGATCTGAAGGCGATCGAACCACGTATTCTAGGGGACATGTCTCAAGATCCAACATACGTAGAGACATTCACGAACAACGGTGATATCTACAATGCACTGGGTTCTGTTATCTACGGGGAAACTGTTAGCAAGGCACCAGGACGGCCGTCTGAGTTGCGTACCAAGACGAAGATCGGAATCCTGGGTACGTCTTACGGAACAGGCAAGAACAAGTTCTACAGGAACATGCTTCTTGACTTGAACCTTAATGAAGAGGGATTCCTGAAAGATACACCAACTCACATCACACAGGATGAAAGCGACTCCCTGTGGGAAGGTATCTTCGAGACATGTCCTGGTATTAAACAGACACTGGACTCTTTGAGTGAGATAGCTAATCCCTTAGGTTCGAATAGGACCTTATACGATGAGCGAGCTGCACATGAACCAGAGAGCAAGGTGTATGACAAACTAAAAGAGATGTTTGAACGCAACTCGAAGTTGACTGAGGAAGACGTAAAGGGCAAGGCTGGACGCCTAGTCAACAAGCGTGGGTATGTTAGCTACAGTGTTTCTAGAAACGGTCGCAAAAGATACTTCAAGGTCTATCATGGATCTTCGTACACAGACGGCCGGAATCATCCGATTCAGAGTACTGCAGCTGACATTCTGAAGAAAGCATCCGTAGACGTGCATCGTCGTATCAAGCAGGAAGGGCATCACGCGGCGATCATTAATCAGGTGCATGATGAATTAGTACTTCGATGCCGAAAAGATGAAGCAGAAGCAGTGAGTGCGTATACACAAGAGCTAATGGAAGCAGCCGGAAACGCTTTCATGTCTACCATACCGTGTGCTGCTGAGGGCGGAATTTACAACAGATGGGAGAAAGAATAATGGTGGTAGATGAGCGCACGTGGCCTTATCTGTTCTGTGCCCATTGTGAAAAACTGACACCAATTAAAGAAGATCCGATCACCTTAAAATCAGAGTGCATGGTATGCAACTATACCATCCTCACCAGCAAAGCCGGCCGCACCGTGTTCCTTTCTGTTAAAGAAGCACGAGTGCGCAGCCTTCCGGTTGTAAAGAGAGGGTAGTATGAAATGGATTAAGAAAGTCCCTTTGTGGATAGTCGTTGCAATAGCTATATTTGGGTACGTGAAATATACCCAAGGACAGATGGACGGTTTACGCTCAGAGCTAGCAGAGACACGGTTCAGCTACGACTCAGTGGTCGTAGTGGATTCCGTAACTGTAGCAAGGCTTGCTCAGCGTGATATCGAGAAAGACAGTCTAGCTGATGCATTGGAAATTGAAAAAGAACTAGGCGCAGAGTTGATAGCCGCTGCTATCATTCATGTGGACCCAGAACCAGCACCAGCTGAGACTATTCCAGTCCTGGTTGAGGTGTTGAGCGATTCGACGCGTATAGGTCATGTGGTGGATACGACAACGAGCGGAGTGTTGACAGCGACAATTACAGCCCCTCCTTGTTGTGCGGCATTAGATCTGGCTTATGTGTTTGATCCTGCTCCACTAGAGCTGACAGTAGCGGTGTTGCGCGTGGCACCAGAGATGGCGGTGTTCGCTGTGCGTTATCGAGGAGGCGAGACGGAAATCGAAGCGCCGTTCGCGCGATTACCAGCACCACAGAAACGTTTGATACCTTATGTAGGGGCGTACTACGAGCTGGGCCAGGCTAAATGGGCTGTGAAGGGTGGAATGAACTTGAGGATGTTTTGGGGATTGTATGGCTTCGTAGAAGGTTCGCAGCGAGTTACAGAAGGCGTGCCTGCACTGACTGCAGGCTTCACAAAGGAGTTTTGATGGATAAGGAAATGAGGAAACGGTTCTGGAATGATTTTTTGATTCCGACGCAAGAGGTAACTGAGGATGTAGCGTACGCCAATCCAGCTGAAGTCGCGCGTTCGTTGGTTCGAGCTCGCAATTGGTACGGAACAATTTCTGAAGACGTACTGGAAGCAGTGGCACATATAGAGACTGAGGCTGCCGCTCTACGGTCTTTGGAGATGCATAAAAATTCTTTGGAGCAATTTATAGTGGCTCGCACAATGCTGACAGAGAGTCTTAAAGCACTTCCTACTAGTGTTGCTAAAAATCAACAGACTATGAGTGTGTTTGCTCTCAGCAAAGCAACTCCTGAGGAAGCAGTGGATTTGTCGGATATAGCCGACAAACAGCGTGAGGCTGAAGATAGCAAATCCTTTTGGTTGACGGAACGTGCACAAGCTGAGATTATGCGACGTGCTCTAGAGAAAACCACCGACTGGTTGGTACAGTACATCAACTGGCATAAGTTTGAGCTGAGGGAACAGGTATGAGTGAAGAACAGGTATGCGAAGCGTGTGGATCTGTTGTAGAGTGTGTGTCCACATATGCGGTGCGGTGTGTAAAGTGCGGCCAATATGCTGAGCCCTACTCCACTGAGGACGAGCTGGTCCCTTGGGAGAAGATCAGGCGCCGCGCAGCCAAGGAAGATTCGCCTGGAGAGGACTATGAGTGAAGGATCGGTAATATCTAAAGTCCTCTATAGGGAGCTATTGGAGCGGGATGATTACGCGTGCATCCACTGCAACTCAGACGAGGGACTGCAGCCTGCACACTACGAAGCCCGCTCTACACACCCCAATAGAGTGGAGGTCGTAGATGACTACATGTTGCTATGCAATGAGTGTCATCGTAAGCACACGATCGCCAAATTGAAGGTGCTGCGGCTAGGTGGGAGATTCTTTTTTAGAGAAGTGCGGTAATGGGAGACTTAAGAGGACTTATATACATGGGAGGCAACTGATGGAGAGGTTATTGACGTTCGGCAGCAAGGTAGGAGCTGCGTTGCAGGAGTGGGATAGGCTTACGGGAGAAGAGGCAGCGTTCCAGCTGATGATCACCAAACATGACCGTATGGGTGAGAAAGACATCGTTGACACGTGCCTGGATGGTTTACGCAATATCAAAACCCAAAAAACAACCATTTCTGAGCTTATGAATGAAGCCTTCGGCCGAACAATGGCAGAATTACGAGTATTGTCTTATCAGCTACGCGTAGCAGCAGAACAGCACGAAGCCGTACTGCTTGATAGACTACGCTTTGACAGGACGATTGAGATCCTAGAAGCCTCCAATTCATTTGGCGGTGGAGAGGATGAGGATATCACCGAAGAGCTGGAGACTACCAAAGAGACCTTGCGTTTGCAGGAGGAAGCCAGTTTAGCCCACATAGTTGCCCTGGTGGAAAAAACTGATTAATTTCTTTTTTCGGAGAAGTCATGGACAAAAAATATAAGGTGATCAGAGAGTTAGCCGTAAAGAAAAACCCAAAGACAGGTAAATGGCTATATGGGCGTCGGGAGATTATGAGACGAGCAGAGGCGACGGAATGGGCCGTACGCAAGGTGCTCGGGGAATTACGCGGATCTGGACAGGGAGCACACTCAGCGCCCGTGCCGGAGGAGCGTAGGAGAATGCAAATAGCCAAAGAGCAGGTCGACCTGCCCACAATAGTAGTGAACGTACCTAAACGTAAAATCAGGAAAGCACCCAAACGCGACACAGAGCAGGTAGTGATTGGGAGTGACTTTCATGCTCCATATGCACACGAACCGTCATGTGAAGTGTTCTATAGGGTGATCGAGGATTTACAGCCTGATAAGGTTGTGTTGCTGGGAGACGTTATTAACCTAGACCACTTCGGTAGCTTCGACAAACTACCAGGTATCCCAACATGGCTAGAGGATGTAAAGCATGCAGCTGAGATCTTGGGGAACGTTCGTGCAGCGGCGCCTAATGCAGATTTGGTATGGTATCGCGGAAACCACGAGCAGCGTCTAGAAAAGCACTTGATACGTCATGATCCTATTCTATATGAAGTCCTGGACATGGAAAAGCTGTTCCTCCTGGCTGATCTCGAGGTCAACCATATGAAACAGTGGGCTTACAAGAACGTGTCGGAAGAGCTGGACGAAGAGCTTGGTATCGTCTTTGCACACGGCCACAAGGTTCGTAAGCATTCTGGTATGACCGCATTTGCGCACGTAGATGACCTAGGCATGTCGATGGTACTTGGTCACTCTCACAGACTAGGGCTGTATAGAAAGAGCACCGGACGCTCGAGATATCTCGGTGAGCAGCCCCTGTTCGGGATAGATAACGGTTGTTTGTGTCGCTACGACATTCCTTATGTCGATGGACGCACCTCCAACTGGCAGCATGGCTTCTCGGTTTTGTCAGTAGATAGATCAGGTGAAAGGCCTGTCATTGAGCCGTCGATAGTAGAGATTGGTGACGGTCGGGCCATATTCAGAGGCAAAATCTACAAAACCTAAGGGGGCATATGCGAGTAATTGCGTTAGACGTATCCGGCTCTTCAACGGGTTGGGCGTACGGGGAAGGACGAGAGTTGTTGGAGTGGGGTAAGTTTATCTCGAACTTACGGCATAGCCGTGGGCGACGATTGCATGAATTTGGAGAGCGGTTGTCTGAGTTATTTAGCGAATACGACCCAGAGGTGTTGCTGATAGAAAAGCCATTTCTGGGACGTAACAGCAACGTACTGGCAAACCTCTCTAAGTTCGTGGCGATCGCCGAAGAGGCCGCTTACAGAACTCTCGAACTGGATATCGAAGCTGACTGGTTTATTGATCCTCGACAGATAAAGAAGTTGATGGGGGTCAAGAAATCAATAGTCAAGAAGAACACTAAAGCAAAGCACGATGACAACAAACAGATAATGGTGAAACGGATTAATAAGCTGTACGGCCTGGGTCTGAAGTATAGCAAAGGTAAGAGTAAGAAGCATAACGATGACGATATAGCCGATGCTATCGCCGTATGGCATGCGTGGTGGATTCTCAACAGCGATGAGTCTGCACACTAAACTTACAAGGGTGGATGGGGGTATACGGATGCCGATGGTACATCGCGGACACGAGATCGAAGAAGTACCGGATATAGAAAATTCGGTACTCGATCGGGTGGTTTTTGATCAGTTCCTTGCTATACTCACGGACAAAGAGCAGGAAACCATAGAGATGTGGGCGCAAGGATGGACACTAGTAGAGATCGCAGCACACATAAGCTGCAAATACGATGGTCGCGAGAAGGACAATCCACTGTCTCCGCGTACCTTTGGGGTGCGAATTCACAAGATTCTGCAGAGATTACGACTACATCGGTCTCAATTAGAGCAACTTCCTCCAACTTGGTTGAATAATACCCAAAGTTGCCCTAAAGCTGCCCTCAAGAAGACTTATATTAGAGGGAGCGATGCTAAATGACAGAAAAGATAGACAAACCGACCAGAGAATTCGGCATGTCGTGGGACGAGATTGCCGACTATGACAAATTAATCATCGCCATCTCCGTAAAATACACAGGCGGAGATGAAGATTTACGAAAAGACGTATCACAAGAGGTGCGATTGCGGCTACATGCCGATCGCAGACTTGACACAAGTAGGTTTGATCCTACGAAAAAAGACTCAGCTATACGCAATACTATTCGTAACAAGGTATTGACCGTCATAGGTTCGCGTAACCTAGGCAAGTCCCAGCTGTCGTCTTTGGAGGCGTTATATGCGATGGGCTTACAGGTGGATTCTAATTACAATGTGGTATATCCAGACCTCCCTAATGTCGGCCCTCCGGTTGATACAGCAGAAGGTGAGGAAGGGTAATGGCTAGGCTGATACAAGAGTTTGACGTAGGTAAGGACTTCACAGAAGGCGAATTCAACCATTGGCGAGAGCAGTTGACGTGGTGGATTAGTACGTCGATGACTAACGTCGAAGACCCACTTGGGCATGCTAACAAAGTTTTGGATGCAGCCACAAAGGGAACGAAGCTAAACGGCGAAGCATGGCCACAGATTTCGAACGATTTCTTTAAGCGTGTGAATCAGTTAGCCGGTTTCGACTTGAAGAAGGGCGTAGGCAAGAAGAAGAACCCTGCCGGCCGTCCCAAGACCACCCGTAACAAGCGTACCTTCTCGCAGATCACAGCGGAACAAGTACCTCCTATACCTATTACTGAAGTGGATAGACGACAGGATGCGTACATAGAAAATTTGGTAGCTAAATACCCTCACCTTGATAGTCCTGTGTACGCACCAAAGGTAACAGAGCTAGCAGAGCTTATCATCAAGAGTGGGATGATGAGCCTGGATTTCATGGCTGCGACAGGTAAGACGCTTGAGCTGCTAACCAAGGTTAGAGCTGAGATGCAGAAGCAGATTGACGCGATCATGAACTTCCTTGAGATCTCTCCGAAGATGCTACTTACCAAACAGAAAGAAGCGCAAAATTCCGATGTCGGTAGCTTGATAGCGTCGATGGAGGAGTTCGGTGATTGGTGGCAGGACTTCGAACGTATTGATGCGTTGCGTGAGCTATTACAAAAATACCACCAGCTGAACGCATTGCGTCCGGACAGCACACCTCAGCTAAATGCCTGGGAGCTGTGGCACATGACACGTAATCGTCCAGTAGAGTTTACCTGCCGTTGCTTACAAGGGGATCAGAAGGTGTGTTTAGAAGACGGAACGTGGGTTCCTATAAAAAAGATTGTGCAAAACTCAAGCTCCGAGAGGGTGATTTCTCTTGATCCTTTGACCGGTAAGTTTGAGGCGCGACCCATTCTTTCCTGGTATACGAGTAGGACTGATAAAGTAAAGTGGTTTAAGGTTTCATATGAAGGTGCAAGAGGTCGTAAGAATAACAAAACCGAGTCAGTAATCGTGTCCAATGATCATAAAATCTATACGAGAACAGGTCTGTGTCGTGCTGATCAGTTAACCACAGAGAACGAGATCGTTGTACGTGCTCCTGCACCTAATGAGCAACAGTATCAGGTCCTGGTCGGGACTTTGTTAGGTGATGCCAGTATTCGTAGCGGTTTTTGTTTCAAACATAGTGCAAAACAAAAAGAGTGGTTTGATCTGAAAGTTGCATCGTTTAAGGGTTTACGTGGTGTTGTTCAGTCGTTCCCTGAACGAAACACCAGTAAAGCTGGGTTTTCCTTTAGAACTTTGCAGTATCCGTTTGTTCGCAAATTGAGAAACGAGTGGTATCCAAATGGTAAAAAAGTGATTCCAGAGTTTTTAGATTTAACACCTATGGTTTTAGCTACGTGGTATATGGACGATGGTTCATTGGTGAACAAACAGACAGTTCGTATTGCTACACATTCCTTTAAGCAAGACAATCTAGTCTTGATTCTAGAGCAACTGTTGCGGAGGTATGCCATAACTGCACAGTTTAACAGCGCCGGACAGGGCTGTAACACAAAAGTCCTAGCAATAACCAATAAGACCAGCAATAAACAAGTTACGCATGACTCAGCGGGCAGGTTTTTTAACCTTATTTCCGCTTACATTCCAGAGTCTATGCAGTATAAACTACCCGAGCAGTTTAGAGGCAACTACGATGCGTCGCTGTGGCAATTAGGTTCAGCAAACGAGTATTCCTATTGTAAAGCAGTGGTCGAGCCTTGTGAAGTTGACGACAGAAGGATGTACTGTTTTGAAGTAGAAGCAAACCATAACTTTGTAACTAGCGCTAATATTGTTGTAGAAAATTGCGGTGAGAGTTACACTTTGTTAGGCGGGTTTACACCAGAAGAAATAGAGCAGGCGTTAGTTCAAGCACAAGCAGTGTATGGATTCGGCCTGGAAGGGATTGAAGGAGTCGATTTCGTCGATGATGGAGTGGTACGCGAAGGTGCCACCTTAGGTAACATCACTGTGACCGAAGAAGACATTATGCCTGCGGAGATGGAGGATCTAGATGCCGAAGAAGATGCGACGAGTACCAGCAGCGACGGAGCAAGTACTTAGAACACATGGCCGTTACATGGCCTTTTTACGAAGACACCCTACTCACGCGGCTCGAATCTTGTTCGGTATCATTGTCCCACCACATGAGTCAGCTATGTTGGAAGCAGCATGGTCAGGCTACAGAGATCACACGTTCAAGTGTTCCCGTGGTGTCTCAAAGACATTCACAATTGGGTCACTGTTTACGCCGCTAAGAGGGTTGTTGTTCCGAGGGTCGCGCATCCTTGTAGCCTCCGCTAGTAGGTTTCGTGGAGGTAAGTTGATTCTCAAAGATAGTGAGCGACTGATAATGGGCAGACTGGGCAGTCAAAAACTGCCCGCGCATTTTGCTCGTAAATCTATCCAACACGTCAAGACTATTAAGCACGAACCGGATATGTGGTATATAGATTTCACAAGCAATTCTACTGTCTTTACACTGCCGACGAATAACGAAGAAGCGGTGCGCGGGGCGCGCGCAAACATCCTAGTGATTGATGAGCGGAATACCTTCGACGGTGAGGCAATCGAAACAGTCTACAGGCCGTTCTTGGCGGTAGGACAAGACTTCGAGAACCCAGCTGAAGGCGCATCTGGAAACCAAACGTTCTTCGTAGGAACTATTGACTATAGCTATCGCGACTGGTACAAAGGCATCATGGCTGTTAAAGACATTGCTCATCTTGAATATGAGCAGCAACGTGCGTTGATGACCCAGGACTGGGAAACGTATGATGCCTTACAACGACGACACGGACACCAGCTTCGTGGAGCGTCGGTTTGTTTCATGCGTTTTGACTATACTGACTTGTTGATTCCTACCAAGATCGGAAAATACAAGGTCAACTATCCAGGAGCCCGCCAAGGACGCGACGTGTTGTGGGACGATCGTGATCAGAAAGATTATATCTACACTTACCCTGTAAACA
>JAHOYU010000106.1 GCA_019038625.1 Candidatus Latescibacterota bacterium
AATCAATCAAACGCGGCCTGGATGCGTTGATAGCCGAGGGCGGCGAATACCCACCAAACCTGATCAAGTTTCTGCGACTGTGTAGGGAATCGAAATATCACACCATGTCGCCAAACACAACCGCGTTACCGCCACCAAACGTACACCGCAGGCCAGAGGTTATTTCAGCCAAAGAAAAGCACCAACAGGCGGCGAGGGAATTACTGGGATGAAAAACCACAAACCCGACACCCGCAAACGAGACTTTACAACACTCGAAAAACAACCGCGCCGAAGCTTCTACAAAAAGCCAGATATTCACAACGTCCGGCCATACCACCCCATGAGGCTATGGCCTGTACCGGGTAGAGGTGCGGCGTGAAACAAAACGCAGTCATAACCAATGAAGCGCAACTCGGCAAATTCCTGAAATACTGGGAAGCCTGCAAGCTACCTGAAGACGGTTATTACGTTGAGTGGGAACCGAAAGCAGACCGGCGCACAAGCGACCAGAACGCGCTTTTATGGGTTGGTGCTTATCGTCCTATCGCTGAGTACCTATCCGAGCAATCCGGCAAGATAATCACTTCTGAACACGTCCACGCTGTAGCCAAAGATCGGTTTCTTGATCCGGTGATTGTTGAGCTAAATGGCAAGTCAAAATCATACCCCGGAAGCACCACGAAACTAAAGAAAAAAGAGTTTGGGGATTATCTCGAACAGGTATGGGCATGGGGTGGATCAATGGGGGTCTGGTTTGCATGAGCCAACCTAGGAGGACGCAATGAAGCAAGTAACCATAACAGAGGACGGTATTAGCATTTCTGGTTTTTCCAGTGAGGATTTTACGGGATACGCAAAAACCGACCTTGGCTCATGTCGTGATGTTGCGAGAGTTGGGCTGGCATGGGCCATGAAGAGACTGGCTGATGACGCGCACCTTGACGCTACTGGCGACCGGGACAACCAAACCAGTTTCATTGCGGATTAATCCAATTTAACCAACACACAGGAGATAGAAATGTACGGTGAGTTTAAATGGAATTTCGCAACGGTAATGCTTTTGATGTTTCATGGGGCAATGCTCGGAATGCTTATTGGCTCGGTTGGTGATATGCCAATAGCGCGCGAAACACCATACGATTGGTGGTTTGTTATTAACGGCATGTTGATGTTTATCTTGGTGTCCTCACTCGCGTTTTTTGGTGGCCGGTTCAGCAGATGAAAACCATGCTGATTCACGTATTAATAATAAGGATTATCGATGACATGCGCGTCAGACTGGTGAGCGAATATCCGTGGTATAAGGGAGAGTTATTAGCGTGAAAACCAGCCTCCCAAACGCAACCAAAGCCGAAAAGCGCCGCTTCAAAATCATGGCTGAGGAAATTGGTTGCATTGCCTGCCTGATGGACAATCTCGGATATAACCCACCGGACATACACCATGAGCTATCTGGCGGTAAGCGCATATCGCACAGTCACACGATACCGCTATGCCCTGAAACGCACCACAAGTATGGCGACATAAGCGTGCACCAAGGTATCCGCAAATTTGAGGAAAAATACAGCACTGAGGAATACTTGCGCGAGCTAACCAACAGGGCCGTGGCTGATTTCGAGTCGCGAACAATCGGGGGTGTGGGGTGAGGATTGAAATGCCCTGGCCCCCATCAGTAAACACTTACTGGCGCAACGTCAGCGGTAAGACGCTCATATCAGCGAAGGGCAGGGCATACCGCAAGGTTGTATCGGATATGGGGTGGACCTTGCCCAAATACGGCACAGCGCGGCTCAGGGTGGTGATAAAGGCATACCCACCGGACCGTAGGCGCAGGGACTTGGACAATTTACCCAAGGCAATCTTTGATTCACTGGAAAGGGCCGGTGTTTTTGATGATGACGAACAGATTGATTTTTTCAGCATCAAGCGGTGTGCCGTTGAAAAGCCGGGACTGATTATGCTCAGGATTGAAACAGTATGAACGATAAAGAACTACGCAAATTAGCAGAGGCGGCAACAGAGGGGCCGTGGACCGCTCATGATGGCGGCTTAACCAAAAGAAAAATATACAACCCGATCACCAAGAAAAACGAACCACTAAAATGTAGATGTGCGCAGGTTCGCTGTGAGGACACAACCATTGCTGTAGCGATTGGAGCAAGCGACGAAACCTATACGCTTGGCGAAGGCGTTACAGATGACCAGCGATGTGTAAACGCAGCCTACATAGCCGCAGCCAACCCAAAAGCCATTATCGAACGGCTAAACAGACTGGACTCTCAGCAGGCAAAAATAGACAGGCTCATGCTCGAACACTGTCCAGACGAAATGACGGACAGGCAACTACGTGAATGGGCTGAAAGCCAAGTGCAGACCGATGAGAATTACTGACAGGAAACTATTCCCTGATTTAGAGATATGGCCAGAAGTGTGGGGCTATTTGTACGACAACCCAATAACGTGGCGCAGAGAGCAATATACACCATCAGGCAGGCTTACAAATTGGGTAAGCGGTGAGTCTTTAATCGAATATTTTAATGACGGACACCCCGTTACCAAATTTGGTTACTTTTCAACCAAGCCGGACGAAATGGCAAATGGATGACAAACCCCACGAATGCATTGCAAAAAAACAGGATAACGGGGAGTTCCGATGTTTTATCTGTTGGGATTTATTTATCCGTGCAAGCGACATTGAGCGAGTAGAGCAGTTACCAGTTAAGCCACATTTAGCAGGGGTCAGGAATGAGAAAGCTAACACCAACTGAAACACTGTATTTGATTCTGGGCAAGACAGGTATTCAGGATTTGAACGGCGAATTAACCCACGCCGAACTGTTAAACAATCACGCTTTCGTGGTAACTCGCGACACCCTGCATTTCTCAGGTACGGAATTTCCACAGGCTGAACAACTGGCGGCAAAGTATGCGGGAACACCACGGGCAAGGCTCAGACGGTGCGGGTTTTTCGGGTGAGCTATCAAACGGCCAACACAATAGCAATTATCGCTGGATGTATCGACCTGCTGATTGTTGGCTGGCAGGCTAGGGGCAAATGGGACAAAGATCATGAGTGAGCGAGTAGCAAGAATGATGGCAAGGATTACAGCCGGTTCCGAAATGAAAGAACCCGGACGCGGCAGTATTCTTAACGTGGTAAACAGCGTCATGGCTGCAGCCGGACTGGGTAAGGCTGGTCGTATCGGCACGTTCATTTTGCTGGCTAACTATTGTGACAGCGCAGATTCAAGATTATGGGCTGAACAATGGCTTTTAAAGTGGTCGTGGTCTGAGTGGTTAAAAACAGGCGACAAAAGCGCAAAAGTAACCACCGGCGAAATGGAGCGGCTTGTATCTGTAGTCATGGGCCAGCATATTTGCCCGGAAGCCGGAAGACGCACAAGTAAAAAAATTGAGGCTTCAATAATCGGCATAGGCGCACACACATTGAAGAACAAATACGGTGGAATGCATGGCCGAATGATACGAGAAATTCAGTATCAGGAAAGTGTAGCAATTTCAGCCATAGAGCGCGGATTTCGGGAAAGACTTGTAGTAGTGCCGAAAAACAGCTAATATTCCTAGTGTCGAAGTAGTGACTAAGCCGCCAACAGGGCGGTTTTTTTGTGCCAAAAATAAAATAATCCACCAATCACGCAGCACCCCACAACCCACTCCCTAAGCGGTTTACGCAACTGCAATTTTACCGAAGATGGGGTGCTGCTCTTAATTCTCAGCTTGTCGCGGCGAAGGATATGAACGAACAAACCAAGGGTAGCGAAATGACACAGGTGGAAATGATCCGTGAAATGCGGCAGGACATAAGGGATTTGCACGGAAAAATTGATCGGCATGTTTGTGCCAACAACAAAGATTCCGCTGAAATAAAAAAAATGGTTGCGCACGTTGACAAAAACTCGTCCGTCAACACAACCAAGCTCAGTGTATTTTTATCAATGCTGACAATCATTATTGCCGGTGCCGTTAGTTTTGGCTTCAACACAGTTGTCGGATGAAATACTTCACCGTCTCAGAATTTAATTGCTCAGAGACTGGCGAAAACGAAATGAAACACGCTTTCATGGGTGCACTGGACGGACTGCGCGGCATATGCGGTTTCCCGTTCGTGATCACTTCCGGCTACAGAAGCCCAAGCCACAGCATTGAAGCCGCAAAACAAAAGCCCGGAACACACGCGCAGGGCATAGCCGCTGATATACAGATCACCAACAGCACACAAAGATTCTCAATTGTAAGCAACGCGCTGGAACTTGGGTTTTCCGGTATCGGCATTGCTAAAGATTTCATCCACCTGGATATGCGTAATTCAGGTTCGGTTATGTGGGTTTATGGAAACTAAACACGAAGCCAGATTTGTCAACATTCCACCACTCGACATTGGCACAAAGCCAGAGCAGTGGATTCTGACAGAAGCATGTATTTATCAATCGGCACTAACCCCCGACCTGATTGTTGTAAGGGCGGGATTTGAAACCGACCTCGCAAGCATTCCAAGAATTGCGCGTTTCTTTATCGTCAAAAACGGCAGACATAGAGCGGCGGCTATCGTGCATGACTACCTGTGCCGGTTAAAACTGGATTTCAGCAGGGTGAGGGCAGACAAGATATTCCTTGAAGCCATGAAGCTACGCGGTGTTCCAAGAATACGCAGACGGCTAATGTACTGGGCGGTCAGGGCGAACACCAGCAGGCTGAAACTTATTGGTAAGGCGAGATGAAACCCTTGACCCAATGCACTTGCGGATTAACAGCAGGGTGCGAGCACTGCAAACCAAGGCAGTATTACACGCCACCCCCGGCACGAGTCGCGTGGGAGTGTCCCGTGTGCCACAAAGGCAACGCACCACATGCAGACAAATGCGGACATTGTTCAATGATGACCGTAACCAATGTGCCGAGCGTGTGGATTGACCCCGTATCTCAGCAGGAGACAGTAACCATATCAACCGGCACCGTTAAATGGAACACACCATGAAAATAATCCTGATTACTTTACTGGCAATCGCACTAAGCGGTTGTGCGACAACTTACGAATACACCAACGACGACAAGGTTCTGAAAATCAGAACATATCGCGAGTTTCCCGGTGGTATTTCAGCGGAATACGGCGGCAAGGACGGCTTTAAGGTGGAAACCGGCGAGGTCAGAAACGGCGGCGATGTGGAAGCAGTCAGCAATCTGATTCTGAGCATTCTGCCACTGATCCAGCCAGTCAAGGGAGGCTGATCATGCCTTTTGAATTACGCCACATTTTGAGCGATGAGGAAGCCGTTGATCTGCGTGACGATCTGATTGCCGCATACCCACTGGCCGCAATACCGCCTGAGCCACCAACACCAGAACCACCGGCACCCGATCCAACACCAACACCAGACCCAGAAATGTATAACCTGCCGTTCCGGGGCGTGTTTGGTTCCAACCTGCAGCTACCCACAGGAAGCAGGCCGAAAGTTTACCCAATGAAGGATTTCAGAGTGCGCAGATCGGCAATGTGCATGGCAATTAAATTGCCTGTCATCACCGGGCCAACACGATTGGTGATTTCAAAGGCAAGCTCACGTTATGGACCAGGCGGCATTAGACACGCGCAATTCACCTATCACCGCGACTTTGATCATCCGCTTGAAAAACGCAACTGGGGCGATACCTCACTAAGCATCACCCTGGATACACCCGATTCACGCAGAACCATTTTTCTCAACGTGAAACTGGTCGATAACGACACGGTGCCTTGGGGATTACAGATTCAGGCGATTGTTAGCACCTAACAGGATAAAGCATGGCAACAGACACACTAACACTCAATAGCGGCTCAGGCGGCTCTGACCTGTCTGTGAATGATCTTGCAGACGGCACCAAATGCCAGAACATCAAGATTCTGAGCGCAGAAGACCAATCCGAAACGCAGATATATGCCGGTCATGGCGTAGCGGCGCAAGGACTCAGGGTCGAACTACCCACTGACGGTACGGGCGTTGTCGGTTTAAACACCGGGACCAATTCAGTCGGAACAGTCGGCCTGAATACCGGCACCAACTCGGTCGGAACAATCGGCCTGGATGCGGGCGCAGAGGCAATCGGCTCTGTCCAATCAGCGGGCGCGGTTGCACATGATGCGGTTGGCACATCCATTTTACCGTTACTGGGTGGTGCAATTGCTTATGAGACAGACGGCACAACACCGGGAACAGCAGTAGCCGAGGGTGATATAACATACCTGAAGGCAAGCCGTGACGGCCAGTTACTTACTTGCGGCTATCATCCCGCATCCGGCACAGCAGAAAACAACAGCAGTGCAGCAGAAACAGCCACAGTGTTGGCAGCACAACCCGCTTCAGGATTTTGCATCTATCTCGACTGGGTAGCCATTTCATCGCTCACGGCACAGACAACTAAACTGCATGACGAGGATGATACCGTTGTGATCCCCCTGCAGTACACAGGGGCCAATGGCAACGTAATGATACAATGTAACCCCCCAATCAAGCTGGTAGCCGTAAAAGCCCTTGAGTACACCACCACGGCGGCTGTAGCTACGTCAATTGCTATTGGATACCATGTTGCGCCATGATCCCCATCTTAAACCTTCTGACAATGGGCGGAGGGCGAAGGCCAATAGAAATTGATGGCAATACGCTGTTCGTTGGCTACCAGGATGATGTGTTACACGTATATCGCGGAGTTGAAAAAACCATGACGCTCTATGTTGACGAGGACGGGAAGAAACGCGCATCCATAAACTACAGCGACTGGCTCCCAAACGGAGTTAGTATCGCATCCAGTAGCTGGTCAGTGGAAAATAGCAGCAACCTGGTCACACTGGCCGATGATTCAGACGATGGAACCAGCGCCGAGGTTTATGTGACCGGCAAGGTGCGTGATACGGAGATATGGATCCAACATACAATGACCACAGACGCGACAATACCGGAAACGGTACATAACTCGATACTTGTGAAATGCGTTAGGGTAGCAGGGCACTCGTAAACAGGCATAGGACAGCCGTTGATCTGACTAACAGAGATCATGCAAAGGCCAGAGCCGAAGCAAGGGAATTAGGCAACCCGCCTTACCTACACACTCATAAGTAAACCTAAACAAACATAAGGAATAGAGCCGGTAACTAAACACTACCGGCTTTTTAATGCATGACCAAAACAACACAACAGGCAAAGCCTATCGAAACAAAGCTGTCTATACCTGTTGTCAATGGGTGTGCTCCATTAAATGCGGAAGCAATGAATAACCTTGATACAACAAGGGAAAACAAGCGCTACAGTGGTTTAAGCAAGCCAGGGATGACCAATAACCCGAACGGAAGGCCCAAAGGTACGCGGAACAAGCTGTCTGAGAAGTTCTTAGACGATCTGCGAGAAGTGTGGGAACAGGCCACTACGGACGACAATGGACTGGCGAGCACCATTGGCAGGGATGTATGCTTAAACGTCGCTAAATCAAGCCCTGAGAAGCTCTTAACGGCAATGGTGGCGGTGCTTCCCAAGGATTTCCAGATCACCGTAACGGATGAGCAGCAATGGGTTATCAACGCCCAACCGCTATCCGTTGAAGACTGGCAAGCCGAACATGGTCTTGATAAGTTATCCACAGGTGATAATGAGTGATTGATCAGTAATTGAGCAATGGTGTGTGTAAGCCATTGATTCATGGTAGTTGAGTGTGCGCATAATCGCCATTATGTTAAATAGACGCACAAAACAGGCTGTTTTTGGCATAGTTATCCACAGGCAGGGCGTGGGGCTACCCCCCCCCGGCCTGGGTTTCGTGATTGGTATTATGTTTGTACGCCCCCACACCCAATTACCCCAAGTTCAAACCATGAGAATGATTCGCATTTAGCAGCGGTTTTAAGCTATTTTCGACATTACTGAGAAAGGGTTATATATTAGTAGTGTAGGATGTTAAGAAATCGTTTTAGAAACAGTCACTTAAAATTTCACTATTTTTCAGAAAAAGGTGTTTCAGAGAAGCAAATATCAATGACTTACGCTGAAAAAAATCCAAAAAAAGTGGAAAGTCGCAATAAAGAGGGGGTGAACCATCTTTTGAACAGCTCATCGGCAATACAGCCACACGATTTAGTTGACCCTGACGAAAGGGATTTTTGCAGGGTTACGGTTTCGGTGCCGCAGTTGCAGATACAAAGCCACTGATTCAGTTTACTTACGGATTTACCAACACAGGCGATTGCGGTCAAACGACCAAATACTTGACCTGATATGTTTTTAGCATTTTTATGGAGTGGTATAATTTCAAAAGTCATGTCGTTACCTCTAATAACGGTTTGATAGGAAGGGGTAGTTTGCGCTACCCTTTCCGCTATTATAGCATATAATTTATGGAAAAAACTTCAACATTATCAGTGAGTTGGAGGCCGCAGCCGGGGCCACAGAGTATTTTGGTGAACTGTCCGGTTAAGGAAATATTCTACGGTGGTGCGCGTGGCGGTGGCAAGACCGATGGAATGATCGGCAAGAACGCGATCAAGGCATCTATATATGGCAAGGATCAGAAAGGTGTTTTCTTCCGTAAGGAATTGCCACAGTTAGAGGCGGCGATTGATCGCTGCAAACAGATTTACCTGCCGCTGGGATGGAAGTGGGCAGAACAGAAAAAGACATTTACCTCCCCCGGTGGTTCTACTTTGAAGTTCAGGATGCTTGAACGTGATGCCGATGCTGAAAAATATCAGGGCCAGGACTTCACCGATGTTTACATGGAAGAACTTACGAATTACGCCTCACCGACACCGATTAACCGGCTGAGGGCGACACTGCGTTCTGCCGTTGGGATTCCGTGCCAGTTACATGGCACCGGCAATCCCGGTGGTCCCGGTCATCATTGGGTCAAGGAGAGGTATATTGATCCGAATCCTGCCGGTCTTGAAATACTGGAAGAAGAACTGCCTAACGGGGCTACGCATAAGCGGATATTCATCCCGGCCAAACTGGATGACAATCTGAAACTGATGGAACTGGACCCCGATTACGAGAACAACCTGTATATGTCCGGTTCCGAGGCTCTTGTGAAGGCATGGCGCTGGGGTGACTGGAATGTTGTCGAGGGTGCTTTCTTTGATTGCTGGCACCGCAGGATGGTGCATAAACCGTTTCTGGTGCCTGCCGACTGGACAAAGCTGGTTTCTTTCGACTGGGGTTCAAGCAAACCGTTCTCGGTACAGTGGTGGGCGGTTGTGGCCGATGATTACACCACATCCGAGGGTGTTTTGCTGCCAAGAGGTTATCTGCTTTGTTACCGCGAGTGGTACGGGGCAAAGGCACCTGATGTGGGTTTAAAGCTGACCGCCGAGGCCGTTGGACTTGGAATCAAACAAAGAACCACCGAAAAGATCAACGACTGGGTTGCTGACCCGGCTATTTTCAAAGAGGACGGTGGTCCCTCACAGGCCGAGCGCATGGGTCTGCCGTTTCGTGGTGCAGATAATACCCGTGTCGGAAGACTGGGGCATATGGGCGGCTGGGATCAGATGAGATCGAGAATGGTCGGCACACGCACCTTTGATGATAACGGTGTTATCCGGGATGACGGTGTACCGATGATGGGGTATTTCAATACCTGCAAGGCAAGTATCAGGACAATTCCGAGCCTGCAGCATGACCCGAACAAGGCAGAGGATCTGAACACCAACTCCGAGGACCACGCGGCAGACTCTGCGCGATATGCCTGCATGTCAAGACCGTGGCGAGAGAAAAGAAGGACCGCAGAGATCATCCATGTCGATGTATGGGGCAGGCCGAAACAAACGAATCATAGCTGGAAGACCGCATGACTGAATTAACAGATTTAGTAGGACAGTTCGAGGACTTCCAGAACTACACGATAGAAGCCCGTGCATTGTCCGAGCGTGATCAGAACTACGATGACCATCACCAGTGGACCGATGACGAGATCGAGACGCTTAACCGGCGCAACCAGGCGGCGGTTGTAATCAACAGGATAAAGGTTAAGGTCAACCGACTGGTGGGCCTGCAGAAGGCATCCAGAACCCAGCCGAGGGCATTGGCGAGAACCCCGCAGCACCAGGACGGTGCCGATGCGGTCACAGAAGCGATACGGTATGTGGTGGACAATACCGACTTTGAAATGAAGTCGTCTGATATATTCAGGGAAATTATCGTGCCCGGATACGGTGGTGCGATTGTTGAATTTACCGACAGGAACGGCGAAAAAGAGATTATCGTCAATAAAATCCCGTGGGATCGTTATTATTATGACCCGCATTCGAGGGAGCTGGACTTTTCCGACAAGAAGTTCGATGGAATCGTTATCTGGATGGACCGGGCTGATGCCATAGACGCATTTCCCGATAAAGAACTTGAATTAAAGACCCTGATGGACACCTCATCAGACTCTAAAGGCTCTGAGACATTCGATGACAAGCCAAGACACTGGGTAGACCCAAAACGCGACAGAATCCGCATTGCCCAGCACTTTTTCAAGGAAAAGGGTGTCTGGAAGATGGCTTTCTTCACCGAGAGCTTTTACTTACAGGAGCCTGCCGACTCGCCCTATCTGGATGAGTTTTCCAAGCCGCAGAACCCGATTGAGTCCCAGACCGCCTATATTGACCGTGAATTACAACGATATGGTGAGGTAAGGTCTTATATCTGGTTGCAGGATGAGGTCAATCACCGCAGAAGCCGACTTTTATATGCCGGTTCTGTCAATCGCACGATGGGCGAGGATGGTGCGGTCGATGATGTCAACGAGATGAAGCAGGAACTTGCCAAGGCTGATGGACATATCAAGACCAACAAGGGTTTTGAGTTCGAGGTATTGCCCAATGATGCGATCTCTGAAACCCAACTGCTCTTATACAGGGAATCCAAGGCCGAGATTGACGATATAGGTATCAATGATGCCCTTGCAGGCCGTGGCAACTCGCGCTCAGGCAGACAGGACCAGATTCAGCAACAGGCAGGCAGGGTAGAGCTTGCAAGCCTCTATGACGGCCACAAGCACTGGGAAAAACGCATTTACCGGCAGATATTCAACCGTATCAAGCAGGGCTGGAATGCCGAGAAGTGGATCCGTGTTACGGATGACAAAACCGACCTTAAGTGGGTTGGATTAAATCAGCCCGTGACCAAGGGTGATTTATTGCTGCAAGCCGCACAGGGCGGTGATGAAATGGCTGCAGAGGCACAGGCCATGTTGCAGCAGATGGTTAACGACCCGCGACTGAACGAGGTTGCCGAGGTCAAAAACGAAGTCACCGAGATGGATGTTGATATTATTCTCACCGAGGCACCTGATACGCATACGCTGAGGCAGGAAACATTTGATGCGATGATGGCGCTTGCCGAGCGATACGGACCTGAGAACGTGCCATTCTCGGTTGCCCTTGAGCTTTCTGACCTGCCGAACAAGAAAGAGGCCAAGGAACTGCTCAATCCACCTGTTGACCCGCAACAGCAGCAGATTCAGGAACTGATGTTCGATCTGGATGTGGCCGACAAGAAAGCGACCATTGGTAGCAAGGAGGCCAAGGCGGCGAAGGATATGGAAGATGCCAAATCACAGGCGGTTGAAACCGAGATCGTCAAATCCGGCTATGCCAACCTTGTCGCTGACCGCGATGCCGATTCGGTTGCCAAGAAGCTCGACAATATCCAGAAGGCGGTCGAGACTGAAAAACTCGCCACCGAACCAACCCAAAGCGTCAATGTGAACGTATAGGAAACAGCATGGGAAATTTAGACGGGTTGCTCAACAGGATGGTGGCAATGCAGGGTGATGTTTCCGATGAATCGAAGGAAATATCCGGGCATATACGCAGTCTTGAATCATTCCTGCAAAAAAAGACCTCCACCGAGGGGCTGGCGCAGATGATGCACACGCTTGCCGCTGACAATCAGCGTTTATCGGCGAGAATTGATGCGTTATCGACAGTGACCGATGATATTACGAAATCCGTCAATGCCCTGCCGACCCAATTCCCGGTTGCCGAGAAGGTTGACCTGTCCGGGCTGGACAAAACCATAAAAACAGTCGGTGTGGCGGTAAAGAATATCCCGACAACAAAATTTCCCGACATGCGCGCCGATTTCTCAAGAATCGAGAAAAAAGTGACCGATTTACAGAAGGAATTAAGCAAACGGGTGCATGTTTTCGACATCGAGCGTGAAAATGATCTGGTCAAGAGAATCGTGGTGAGGGCTAAATAATGGCTGCAAGAGAAGTCATTACCCTGAATGAGACAACCCCGCAACTGGAAGCACCGCAGGCCGGTGACAGCTACGAAATGCCGCGCGATGTCAACATCACCGGCAATCTGACGGTTACGGGTTCTTTTCCCGCAACGGAGGGAAGTGCAATTCTTTCCACCGGCGAGGCGGGTGGAACCAAGTACCTGAGAGAGGATGGTGATAACTCCTGTTCCTGGCAGGCTATCGCCGGTGGCGGTTTAACGGTTCTATTCAAATCAGCCAATTACACCGCATCTGCCGGTGAGTTTATTGTCTGCGACTCCAGTGGTGGTGCGTTTACAGTTACATTGCCGGTTGGTCCGTCTGCTACGGATCAGGTGTTTGTTGTTGATGGCGTTGGTTCATGCGGCACCAACACGGTAACAGTTGCCAGAAACGGTGAAACCATATTAGGTGATGCCGAGGATTTTGAACTGGACCAGGATTTCGGGCAGGCTAATTTTGCTTATGGCGGGGCAGATTGGCAACATGCTTTATCTGGCACTCCAGATATTGTCAATGCCAATGATTTTATCTACGGATACCGTGGCGTTATAGACTTCACCGGCACTTCTGAATCTGCGATACGCAATCATGAGGGTCAATTAATCACTATGACTAATGGCTCTGCAAATACCTACACAATCCCGGCAGAGGCTAGTGTCAATTATGACATCGGCACCAAAATAGATGTTATGCAAAAAGGCACTGGACAGACAACCATCGCACTGACTACCGATTCCTTGCTCGGCAACGTAAAAATAGACGCACAATACGATGTTGTAACTGTTGTGAAAACTGCGTCTGCTGAGTGGGTGGTACTGGGTGGGGTTGTGTAATGGTAAAACTCAGTGATTATTTCACGGCACGAGCCGGATTCTATAGTCCTGTATTGATAACCGGCGACGGGGGATGGGAAAAGAAAACAATAAGCACCGTGGACTATTACATTGTTACCTTCACCGGAGATGGCACTGTTTCGTTTTCAGAGGATACCGATGTTGATTATCTTGTGGTTGCCGGGGGTGCGGGTGCGGGTGGTAAAGGTGGTGGTGGTGGTGGTGCAGGACAGGTTAAAACAGGCAGTGCGTTATCTCTTACTGGGGCGGCGGGACACGCAATAACCATTGGTGCCGGTGGTGCGGGTGGCGTTGATGAGAATGTTGGCAACAATGGCTCTGATAGCTCTATTAACGCATCCGTTGTGTCAACAGGCGGCGGTTATGGGGGCAGATGGCTGAATATAGATGGCGGGGCTGGTGGCAATGGTGGTGGTGGTGGTAAAGATGGCGGTCTTGGTGGTGTAGGCACGGATTATGACGGCGGCGAATCTCTTGGTTCCAGCGCATATGCGGGTGGTGGCGGTGGTGGGGCCGGTGAACAGGGTGGTGATGGCTTGGCATCAGAGGTTGCTGGTGATGGCGGTGATGGTGTTTCATCTTCCATAACAGGAAGCGCGACTTACTATGGCGGTGGTGGTGGTGGTGGCACAAACAGTGACGCATCGGCAAATAAGCATGGTCTTGGCGGTCTTGGCGGCGGTGGAGATGCCGGGGCAAACGACCTGGCAGCGCAAAGCGGCACGGATGGCCTGGGTGCCGGTGGTGGTGCTGGTGGGTTTAGTGGCAACGCAACTGGTGGTGATGGCGGCACCGGCCTGGTTATATTGCGGTGGGCCGTATGACCACATGCTCGGTCCTTAATTCATCCGGTACAGCTTTTTCTGTATCCAACACCGTTCTCGAATCTGATGGGAATCCCTTTATTGTCGGCGGTACGGTACTGGATTCGGACGGTAACGCCTTTGTGGTATGCGTTGTAGTTGAGGACGAACAGATTCATGCAGGCGGTGAAGACCCCAGGGCAAAACGCAGACGCTACCGCCACATAGCGGCACAACGCGAGGACAAGCTGATTATCGCGGCGATAAAGGCTTATGTGCAGCGGGTGCATTGAACAGACCGCAAGCTGATTTATCACAGGTTCTGGGCTTGTGCGGGAACAGTTTTTTACAGACAGCACAGCGCACCGGGTATAGCCGGACTCTTGCCTGTGGATAACTTTTCCATGGTTAGCACTTTACCATTTTAAGGCAACATTAACAAACACTTACAAAGCACGAACTATTTTTCGTGTTTTAGAGTTACGCTACATTGAGTAGCAACGTGACGGCTACGTAAGGCCGACAGCGGTGACAGCGACCCAATTAAAGGCTGAAGAAAGGAGAGTTCCATGAGTCAGGATAATGATGTTTCTCTGGATGATGTCTACGAGGAAAAGGTCGAAGAAACCGAAGTTACAGAAGTAACGGAAGAACCTAAGCCGGAAATTGATGCCAGTGAAGTCAAGGCCGCACAGGCCGAGGCCGACCCGGAAATCAAGCCGGAGGTTGAGACGACAGCAACCACAAAGCCCGAAAAAGACGAATGGACTCTTACAGCGGTGATGGATGAGCGCGATAAGCGTCAGAAAGCGGTACAGAGAGCGGAAGACTTGCAGGCCAAGTTGGACGCGATTGAGAAGCCGGATGACGTTTCTGTGTTCGAGGACGAAAAGGGCTATACGGAGCAACAGGAACAACGGCGACAGGCTGAACTCGGCAATGCCATGCTGGAAATGTCAAAGGCATATGCAGTACGCGACCTGGGTGAGGAAGTCGTCACAAAAGCCGAAAAGTGGTACGCGGATGAGGGCATGAAAAGCCCCCATGCTATAGATCGTATCCACAAGGCCAGTTTGAAGTTTCATGAGGTTGTAGACCTCTATAACGAAGAACAGGTGCGGCTTGATCCTGCTGGCTACAAAGCCAGACTCAAGGCCGAGTTAATGGCCGAGATAAAGTCCGAAGAACCCGTAAAACCCATCACACCATCTTTGGCATCCAAGAGATCAGCGGGTGGTACAGAAAAGACCACTAACGAGGATTTTGAGGATATTTTGAATTAGTAAGGAGCTTTTAAATGGCTGAACAATCAATCAGCACAGCCCTACAGACAATTCAATTCCGCAAAGATTTCTTCCGTGAGTATGTACGCAAAAACCGTTTCGCACCTTATATGGGTCGCGGCGTGGATAATGCGATTTGCCAGAAGTTAGGCAGGGGTCCAACCCTTCGCCATCCACTGGTAACTCGCCTTAAGGGTGCAGGCGTAAGCGGAAGCACGATGTTGCGCGGCAATGGAGAGTCCATAGGAAACTACTCGTGGGATACCAATCCCACCTACTACCGTCACGCGGTTGAGTTCAACAAAGAGGATTTGGAAAAAACCAATCTCGCTTTGATGAAAGAGTCCCGTCCACTGCTTTTAGAGTGGGCAATGGCTGAAAACCGTGATCGGATCATACAGGCGATGGGTGCTGTTTATAACGGCACGACCTACGCCAATATGGAAGACGCATCAGAGGCAGTGAAGGACGCATGGTTAGTTACCAACGCATCCCGAACCATGTTCGGCGCATACGCGGCCGGTGGTTCAGCGGGTGGTACAGACCATTCTGCCGATCTCGCTCAACTTGATGCAACCGATGATGATCTTACCTATACACTTTTGAGTAAGATGCGCGCTTTGGCAGAAGACGCAGATCCGCATATTCATCCATACCAGACGGATGAGGAAGGCGAAGTCTATGTCTTGTTTGCTGGCTCAACTCCTTTCCGTGATTTGAAAGCGAGTCTGACCACCATCAACCAGAACGCGGATGTTCGTGGAATGAAGATCACCTCTAACGGCAATGTTCTTGCCCGTGATGGCGATCTGTTCTATGACGGCGTTATTGTTCGTAAGGTGCCGGAAATTGACACCATCTTCTCTGATACAGGCAAGCCACTTGCAACCGCAGGCGCGTCAAGCGTTCGTGCTGCAGTGACATTCCTGTGCGGCAGACAGGCGGTTGTTCAGGGTTTTGGTCAGGCTCCAGATATTATCGTGGATCGTGACTATGACTTTAAATTCCGTCCGGCGGTAGCGGTCGAGTGCAAGGAAGACGTTAAAAAGACATTCTTTAACGACTACCAGCACGGAATCATTACCGGTTACTTTAGCGGGGTGAAATGATGACTACTTATACAGCAACAGAAAGACGGTCATCCCTGCTGCAAGCAACGTCTCACGGTGGAGCGTATGGGGTGAAAGCCCTTGTCGCTACCATTGAGGTCGCAGCAGCTACTACCGTTGGCCTGACCATTGATTTTGGTCGTGTCCCATCCAACGCCCGTATCCTTGCAAGCTCCCAGTTGTATTGGGATGACCTTGCAACCAGTGGTGCGCCCACGTTGGATTTGGGTATTGGTGCGGTTAACGGCAATCTTGCCAACGCAGACGACCCCGATGCACTGAGTGCCGGTCATGATACGACCAGCGCGGGTAGTGCATCAGCATTATCTGAAATTGCCAATGCCGGTTTGCAGGCATGGGATTTTGTAGCCAGTGAAACCACCGATCCGGGTGGCTCATTAATGGTCTACGGAACCCTGGCAGATGCAGGGGTTAATCAGGTAGGAACATGCAGTCTGGAACTTTATTACGTTGTTGACTGATGTTCTCTGAACTGGCTTTGGGTGCTTGTTCAGACCTTGAGTTCGGTTCTGTTCTTGATATTGGAAGCGGAAGTGGGTCACATGCGGCTCACTTCCGCGACCTTTCAAAGACCGTTACCACGGTCAACCTTGAACCACCGGCTGATATGGTTGGTGATTATCTTGAACTTGAATTGCCGCAGCATGACCTTGTTTGGGCGAGTCATGTGCTGGAACACCAGCCCAATCCGAATTTGTTTCTAAGGAAGTGCTTTGCCGATACCGGCAGGTATTTCTGCGTTACCGTACCACCGTTAAAACATGAGATTGTCGGTGGTCACCTGACTCTCTGGAATGCAGGATTGCTGCTTTACAACATGGTGATTGCCGGGTGGGATTGCAGCGAAGCAAAGGTTATGACCTACGGTTACAACATCAGCGTGTTGGTTGAGAAGAAAAAGGCTGACTTGCCGCCGTTAAAGATGGATTCCGGCGACATTGAGCGGTTATCCGGGTTTTTCCCGTTTCCAGTATGGCAGGGTTTTGATGGACGAACGACCGAGAGAACTTGATGATGTCCCACATGTTGCCGACCTTAAGCCGGTTGCGATAGAACATGCCGGGGCGGGAACATGGGCAGAGTTCGGTGTTTATCGTGGCAACAGCGCACGGCACTGGTTAAACCACATGCCCGATAATACCCACTTACACCTGTTTGATTCATTTGAAGGCTTGCCCGAATACTGGGATATAGTCGGTGATGGCAATCCGCGTGAAATCAACATGTTCAAGGTGCAGGAACATGAAATACCCGTGTTCCACGGCTCACGCTCAACCATGCACCGGGGTCTGTTTGCCGACACCCTGCCAAAAGCTGATATGGGTGTGCTGAGTTTTGTCAATATCGACTGTGACCTGTATTCCTCAACCGTCACGGTACTTGAGCATATTGAGGTAGAACCGGGAACCATCATGATTTTTGATGAATACCACGGTTATCCGAATTACAGGGCCCATGAGAGAAAGGCGTATTTTGAATGGTCGGAGCGTACCGGTTACAAGCTTGATTGGATTGCAACGGCGCACTGGGGCGCATTGGGAGTAGTGGTATGAAGAAACTGGCAATCGTGTGTGGCGCACCGTCCTCTGAAATGCTTGCGCCGTTTGATGATCCCGAATACGAGGTGTGGGTACTGGGCAATCGCTCACAGAACTACCCGCGCTACGACCTGATATTTGAAATTCACGATGAAATAGACGAGGAACATGACGAGCGTTATCCGCAATGGTTGGTGGATAAGAACACACCGCTTATTGTGGGCAACAACTTCCCGATCAAAGCCGACCACGTTACGACATTCCCCTATGATGAGTCCGAGCGGTTGTTCGGCTCACTGTACCTGACATCAAGCCCGGCAATGATGGTCTGTCTGGCTATGTTACGCGGTTATCCGTACATGGAACTGTACGGTATTGACCTGTCCATAGATGACTTTGAATACTTCTGGCAGCGTCCCTGCATGGAAGCATGGATAGGCTTTGCGCGTGGCAAGGGCCATGAGGTTGTCATACACGAACTTTCACCTGTCCTGAAAGCCGAGTACGTTGAGGGCATGGCGTGTGGTGGCAGACCGGACTTTTCCAAGCCGCCGTTTACCGAAGATGGTTTCCTTGGATTGGCAAAGCGTCATCAGGAAAAGATCGCACAGGCCAACCAGCAGATAGCGCAATTGCAGATTGTGATTCAAAGCAACGACGGCGCAAGGCAGGCATACACACAAATGGCGCGGGTTGCCCGTTCGGTTGAGGCCGGAAACGACATTCCAACACTGGATATAACGGTACGACAAAAGGATTGATTATGAAGAAGGCAGCAAAGAAACGCGCAAGGAAGGTTTACAAGGGACGTGGTTTTGTCTTTACCGGCGATAAGGCCGGTGGTTGCGATCCAAAAACCTGCAAGGTATTCAATATCAACTTCAATCTCAACGGCAAGGTCATGTATGTGCCTGATGAGGTTGCGATTAAATTGGCCACACACTCGCACTTCACCGAGAAGAAATAATGGGTATTGAAAGGAACATCAAAGACGTACTCAGGGAAGGCAGGCAGAAACCAAAACGTGTTGAACTGGTTGGTCCGGGCGGTGTAAACAAACAGAACAAGCGGCGTAAAGCAGCGATGGAGAAAGGCCCGAAAGCGGTTACCCGTGATGTACAAAAGCGCATGGGCGAGTACAGGCGTGGCAACGTCATCGACAAAGTTAAACGCTACAAGAACCCGTTGAATAAATAATGGCTACTGCAACGCAGACACGCGAAACCGCCGCTGAAATCCTTGGCATACTGGGCGAGGGCGAGACTTTACCGTCCTATGAAACCGCTGATCTTGATCAGGCATACACGGAGGTTTTCAGCGAGTTACAGGCGCTGAATCTGACCACATGGGCAGAGAGTGCCGATGTGCCGGACCAGTATGCGCGCTCGGTTGCAATGCTGGTGGCAGAGGCCCGTGCGGTCAAGTACCAGATACCGGATGCGCGTTATCAGCGTATTAAGCTGGAAAAGATCGAGGCAATGCGCATGATCCGCGAATTGCAGGCGAGGGCAAAAATGGGTCAGACGGAAATAGAGAACTTCTAAATGCCAAGAGTTGAAATCCCCCTGATTGGCCCATCCTATACCAACAGGGAAAAACCATTATCCGCACAGGTTGCAAAGAATCTTTGGCCTGAAATCAACCCGGAAGCGCGCAATCAGGTTGCCCTGCACAATGTTGCAGGCACAAAGACGTTCGCAACGCTGGAAGGCGTTGATCGTGGTATGCACGATTTCAACAACCTTTTGTATGTGATTAACGGACAGACCTTGTATTCGGTTGATGCCGAGGGTGTGAATTACGCATTGGGAACGATTGCCGGTTCCGGGCGATGCGTGATGGCGAACGACTCATACCAGTTGATCATAACCACCGGCGCAACACCGTATAAATACACGGTAGCCGGTGGAGTTGAGGCTATAACCGACCCTGACCTGGTGAACCCGACCACGGTTGCCTATTTGAACAACCAGTTCATATTCGACCAGAATAACGGCGTATGGGGTGAGTTTGTCACCAGTTCGGTGGATCCCGCATTCTCCGTTGATGCGCTGGATTTCGCACAGGCTGAATCACATCCCGATGACATAACTGCCATTGTTGCTTTCAGGCAGTTGGTTTATTTCTTTGGCTCCAAATCGGTTGAACCGTGGCAGAACACCGGCAAAGGCAATCCACCGTTTGCACGGGTGAACAGTGGTGTCCAGCCGTATGGACTAGCAGGACTGCATGGCATCACCAAGACCGATGAGTTCATGTATTTTCTGGATACAAAACGTATCCCAAGACGATCAAACGGGCTTAATTTTCTGAATATCGGCAATCCTGCCCTTGGGGTGGAGTTTGCCAAGTATTCAAAGATTGATGATGTTATCGCTTTTGATTTCGTGCAGGATAACCAGCAATTCGTAGCGTTTACATTCCCGGCCGCCAACCGGACATGGGTGTTCCATGAGCCATCCGGTAGCTGGTTCCAGCTAACCAACGGTATCGGCAATGACCGCCACCGTGCAAGTTCGATGATCCATATGTACGGCCTGAATTACTGTGCAGACCACACCAATGGTTTGTTGTATGAATACTCGCTGGATATATATTCAGATAACGGCGAACCGATCATCAAGCAACGTGATACCGCCGTTATCCACGGTGGTTTATTCGGCGTTCCCGGCAAAAAACTGTTCTTCGATGAAGTGGAATTTATCATTGTTGCAGGGCAGACCGAGGTTGCGGGAACAGGGTTAGGACCACAGCCACCGGATACAATACCAGACCCACCACTAGATTTAGACCATCTGCTATATTATCAGGACTTTGAAACCCTGAAAGATTCTCAAAGCGTCAACAGTGGCTATAACATGCTCGAAGGCCTGTATGGTTACGGGCTGAACGATGGCTCATCCCTGGTTGCATCGGCTAATGTCGGCTTTGCTACCAATCCAAGTGCTGCCGGTATGCACGGCGGTAATGCTGCTGGTTGTAATGGCACGACAGATAACGTTTTCAGCCTTGAAAATGAAGCCGATGATGCAATCTGGACAACGGATGAACACACACAGGTATGGTGGTTTTATGTCACACAAATAGGCACGCTGGTTGGCCTTTCAAACTCAGGTGACATGTCCGGCAATGGTTTTAATCCATCCGGTATGCAGAACTTTATTAACGCCGATGGCACAATCAGTACATTTATAGGTGATTACGCTTCACCATCTACCCGCGAGGAATTTACAACCACAGCAACCGTAACCCTTGATGCGTGGAACTATCTGACCATATCGCACGAACCCTCCACCAAGACACTTGCCATCTCGCTAACCCCTGATACATCCGGCACACCAGTTACACCAGAAGAATTTACTTATACCGTAACCATGTCGCCATTTGCAAACGGTTTATTGCTATGCGGAGGGTACAACAACGGCGTTAATGCGCCTATGCTGTCCGGCTCTCGCGTGCAGCACTGGTCGTTGTGGGATTATGTTCTTCCTGAGACGCAGGCAAGTATCATGTTTAACGGTGGCGCAGGACTTTCTACGCCAGCATTTTTCGCACAAAACGATAGGTGGCCCGCGCAAGCATCAGTCGGTGCAGCAACGACCACAAGACCGCAAGTTGAACTGTTCATTCCTGGCGACTGGTCAACCTATACGGCAACATCAGCAGTTCCAAGTGCTGTTGCTGTTACTGATGGCGATACGCTGCAAGGCTACCGAAGCCAGCACGAAAATGGGGCCATGACTGGCGGAACAATCGGAACCCCAACGCTCAAAACCAACATACAGAACGGCCTGTCAGTGGTGAGGGTTGCATCTCCTTCGGTGCAGGCAATGTCGGCTGCATGGAGCGGGATGAGTACATTGTCAATGTCTGTATTTTTTGCAGGCTCGTGCAATAACGCAAATGCAACCGGCGTATTTGTGGCTTTGGGTGGTTTTCATGGCAGGGTATATGCCAATGATACCGGTGTTATCGGATACCTGAACAATGATGGTGATCAGGTTGAGGCTGATGCTGGTGATGCCGTGGGCAGTGATACGTTTTTCATTGGTGCAATCACCTATGATGGTGTTGCTGGCGAGATCAAGGTATTCATGAATGGTGCAAAGTCTAACGAAAAACTGACAGCATCTACCGGGTTAGCCGGTGCCGATGGCGGTCAGTTGTTTGCGCGTGATAATGGGCCTAATGAGCCATTTACGGGCGATATGGGGCATTTGATTGCTCATCGTGAAGCCCTGTCTGAAGAAGACGTTATTTCAGTCATGGATTGGATGAATAACAAGTGGCACGTTTACGAGGGCTGGACGGATGATGACGAGTATGCCCCACAAGACCCGATCGCACCGCCTGCCCCAGACCCACGAACCGAAATAATGTCACCGTTCTGGGAGAATACCGGCAACTGGATAGACTTGAGCAAGCTCACGCATACCACGTTTGAGGGCATGTTCGGTGTCGCCATTGAACTGGCCGATTTCAACAAGGTGGTCGCTGTTGACATGGCGGCTTTGACCACCACGCAGGATGCGGGTAACAGGATACAGTTACAGGACTACGTAGGCTACGACAACGGCGCTTTATACATTACAGATGGTGACGGCAACGTACTGGATGAAATGATCTACAGCGGCGTACCAAGCGGCGATTCCGTGCTGGTTCCAACAGGTTCAAACTATGTTGTAATCACATCGGATACCGGCAATGCACAGGTCAGGAAGTGGGACACCACGCAGATCAGTACGATTGGTTCGGTGGCATGGGAATGGTTCTTCGGTGTGCCGTTCGAGCTTGGGCGGCATTATTCAAATACCGACAAGGTAATCCCCGCAGAAGGCGTTTCGCTACGCTTTACTGTGCCGGTCACATCCCTGTCATACGAGCTTCTGTTTGTGTCGGTTGGCAATACCACGGTAAGCAGCACCCGTACCGGCTCTGTTAACCAGACGGTAGGTGATTACACATCCGCACCGTCCCATACGTGGGGGCTTGGTGGCGGTATCAGTGCCGGGGTGAATTTATCCGGCAAGGACATCGCTTTGGTTCCGGGCGAGACATATTTCTTCAATATTCGCATTAACAACCCGATTGATAATAATTTGCTGACGCTCCAAGTGGTCAACAGGCAGGTATAATGAGTTGTATTCCCCATGTGATGATCTCGTACTCGGACGATGGTGGCGAAACGTGGTCGCATGAGCAATGGAAACCGCTGATCAACTGCCACAAGAACTACCTGAACAGGGTGATACTAAGGCGCGGCGGCAGTGCGTATAACCGCATTTACCGGCTGAAATACAGCGAGAACAGCAGTTTTACCCTGGTATCGGCACATGCTGATGTAGGTGCTGGTATCTGATGGCTGAAACACCCTCATTCACATCACAGATACCGGATAAGTTTCTGGAGGATGCCGGAACGTCAGAATGGGCGCGTGACCTGACATTGTATCTGAACGACCTGAACCGCGAGGGTGGTGTTGTCTCAACGGTGGGCGAGACTGAAACCATCGTTCTGACCCAGCAGGAAAAGCTGGATTTAATGACCGTCACCGCATCGGTCAACCTGGATACGGTCAAGGCAGCATCGGAAGCCAATACAACGGCGTTAGCGGGTCTGCAGGACTCGGCACCGGCATATTCCATCACCAATGATGGCACGGACAGGGCATATAGCGCGGATGCCGCTGCCGGGGCTATTACCAACCCGCCCTCACAGGCCGAGGTTGAGAATATCCGTGATGCGGTTCTGGAAATTGCCGATGTTCTGGCAACCCTGATCCGTGATTTGAAGGACAAAGACATATTCGGATGATTGCCTGTGAGCGGTTGTGGAATTATCAGGTCGTCATCCAGACCATCAGCGCGGTATGGGATGAGATTTCAGAGGATGACGCGCCGCCCTATCAGCCGGATCTGATCAATGAGGTATGGGTGGGTTTATTTGACGATGGCAAGTACATCGGCATGTATCGCTTCAACCAACTGACATCTGTCATGTGGGAGGGCCATGTGTTCATGCTTCCAGACCACCGGGAACATGCCATTGAGGGTGGTTTTGCCATCCAGTCATGGTTGATTGAAAACATTCCGACTCTCAGAAAGATGATAGTGAACATTCCAGAGTGTTTTCCAAATGTCATCGCGTTTGTGAAGAAAATAGGGCTTAAAAAACAAGGTTACAATTCCGACAGTTACACCAAAAACGGCGTGGTCGGAATGTACCAGTACGGAATTACTTTTGAGGAAATGAGATGGGAACAGCAGCAACGATAGGTTCAGCGTTAATAGGCGCATACGCATCTGACCGGGCAGCATCCAAGCAGGCCAAGGCGCAACGTAAGTCGATAGCGGCACAGAACGAGCTTGTTGGGCCGTTTTCGGACGCGGGCGCGGCGGCACTGCCTGCGGTGCAGGAGTTTGTCGATACCGGTGCTAATTTTTCCGACACGCAAGCCTTCAAGGATATTATCAACACACAGAAAGCCCGTGGGCAGAGTTTAAGCGGCAACACACTGACATCGCTGACCGATTACTACGCGACCAATTTCAGGCCGCAGCGGTTTAACGAGTTGAAATTCCTGCCGACCCTTGGTGCCAATGCCGCCACCGGGCAGGCGACCAATATCGGTAATGCCTATACCAATATCGGCAGCGCACAGGCAGCAGGAACACTGGGGATGGCTAATTCGTTACAGGATGGGATGTCGTTTCTTAATCTTCTGAATACATCAACCCCCACACAGAACCTGGGGTTTCTGAATCCGGGGCATTCTGAATTTGTTGGGCCACCGGTTCCGGGGAGATAATAATGGCAGGCATAAACGCATTAATCGCACAGGGACGGCACACCAATATCCTTGGCAGGATTCAGGAAACCGAGCGCATCAAGAACACAAGGGCGCGGAATGAATTATTGCAGCTTGGAATACAGGATGAACCGGCACGGCAGGAACGGTTGCAGCAACAGGAACAACGCGCGACAACAGAGTTTGAGCAGGGCCAACAGGACAGGGTAAGAAGCGAGATTCGTAGCATATCCACTGAATTTGTTAACACCTACGATCAGGGTGGAAAGGATGCGGCGCTTGGGTATCTGTCAAAGATCAGGTCTGGAAGTCAGGAGATTCTGCAGATCAGGGACGAGGCCGTTGCAGCCATGCAGTCACCGGACCCACAAGACGATATAAACGTGCTTGCTCAGGCGCGTGGGCTAATGGGGCAAGAGCCGGGCGCAGCACCGGAAACATTCAGGACAGCAACGCCAGATGAACTTGCAGGGCTTGGGCCGGACGTTACCGGCGCACAGGTCAGCGAAACCACAGGTAAGTTGATCAATGTTCAAAAGCGTGGCGAGGATGGTAATCAAGGCGACCAAAGAGACAGGAAGATAGCTGACCTGGTAAGGCTTAATCCGAGCGTGTCATTACAAAAGGCAACGAAGATAATTGACGGGCAAGCGAAGATTGAGGTCAACGAAAAGACCGGCAACATCGTGTACACAGATTTGGTTAATAGAACCGTAGAAGAAATACCATTCACTACCGAGACACCACAAACGCCCACACCCGTTCCCGGCGAGACATTGCGCGAGTTGGCAGACACGGCAACCGGCCCTGTTGCAACGATTGCTGAGAGGGTTGAAAAAGTCAGGGCGTTCTTTGGTGGTGATGCGGGCGAGGTCACAAAGGCGCGGCAACGGTTTAAGACAGAAATTCAGAGCATGGTTCGTGCGCTTTCCATTAACCCGCGTTTCCCCGTAGGTGAGATCGACAGAATCCGCGAGGAAATCAACATTCAGCCATCCATGTTTCAGGGTGAGGGTGTCTTGGTGGCAAAGATAGACTCTATTGCTGCAAGCTTAAGGGTTCGTCTTGCACAGGCTGATGCAGATGCTGGCAACCCCAACCTTGATACGGTAACACGACAAAAACAGGGTGCAAATGCAAGCGCAATCAGGAATTTCCTGCCTATTCTTGGGGGCATGACGGGTGGCACTGAACTAGAAACCCGCAAACAGGAAATAATCGACAGGCTTCAACAGATCAGGCAGGCAATGTAATGTCGGCAGAAGAACAAGCACTCCGTGAAGAACTCGCACTCATCGAAGAGCTTCAGGATATTGAAAAGCAGGAAAATAAACGCTTAACCGCAACCGATCTTGCGCAGTCGTTTAACAAGGGTATGGTGGATTTGATCAACCTGCCATCAGAGATTATAAACATGCCACTAAGGGCGGTTGGTGCGCCTGAGATACCCACGCAAGGGTTCAGGCAAATGGTGGCAGATACGGAGATGACAGCACAGCCCGGAGAAGAAGCAGAGGGGTTTCTGCCGAGGGGCGCTGAGATACTTGGCGCATCCGTTCTGCCGGGCATGGGCATTATGCAAAAAGGCGCTCAGGTGTTAAAGGCTGGAATCCCGGCGGCACAAAGAACCGTCACGCAACAACTCACCGCAACCACGGCACAGACACCGCTCAAGTCAGCCGCTGTTGATGTATCGTCAAGCTTTGGGGCTGGGTTTGGTGGCGAGGTTGCGTCAAAATTCACCGACGACCCAAGCCTTATTGTGCTCGGTGAGCTAGCGGGCGGCTTTACGCTGCCAACCATAACAGCAGTGACCCGCGTGGCGGGCAAGCCGATTGTTGATAAACTCAAAGAAACCATCGTTCCGTTCACAAAGGCGGGCGCAGAGCCGAGGGCGGCAAGGCGGTTACAGGATTTGGTTCCTGACCCGGAAGCGGCGGCGGCAAGGATTGACCCCGATTCTCCAATATCCCCCGCAAGACAGACGGGTGATGATCGCCTGATAGCTTTGGAAAGAACCGTCCTTGAGTCAAACCCGGAGTTACAGGCCAGATTTACCGACGAGCTAAATGGTGCTTTGGATGCTGCCAGAAAACAGGCTGTTGATTTTGGTGGTGACAACCGGATGCGATCAATCCTTGAGTCCGGGCAGGATCATCTCACCAATCTGGTTAATCTCAGGGCGGCAACAGCGGCACAGTCGGCACGGTCGCAGATAGACGCACTGGGCGGGAGCGCAACACCAAGAGAGATAAGCCGTATTGCCCGCAAGGAATTGAATGCGGCATTGAAAGATGTACGCAAGCAGGAATCAGAGTTGTGGAACAGTATTGACAAGCAGGCAGCGGCCACATTCCAGAACACAAAAGCGGCACTCAGAACCATCAAAGACGAAACCGGCGAACTTGTACCGTCAAGGGTGCCAGCGTGGATAAACAAGGCTGCAAGCACCGACAAGGCGGTTACGTTCAATGACTTGCAGCAGGTCCGTACCCGTGTTCTGGCTAACGCAAGAGAGGCCACCGCCAATAACCGGTTCGACAGGGCGAGGGTGCTTAATAATATCGCGGATGGATTATTGGATGACATGTCGGCAGTTAAAGACCCGGCAGTGGATGCAGCGCGGGAATTTTCCAGACAGTTAAACCAGAAATTCAACGAAGGTGCCGTAGGTGCGCTGTTAAGTCGTGGTGCCAACCGTGGTGCTGGCGTGGCAAGCGCAGACACGCTCAACAAGCTGTTTTCCGGCGCAACCCCTGCAACCAATGTGCGGGCATTCATTGCCGCCTCACCTGAGTCTGCACCACAGTTGCAGCAATTCCTGAAAACAGGATTCGTGAAGGCATCAACCAAAGGCGGCGCATTCAGCCAGAAACAAGCACAGGCGCAGATAGACAAACTGGAATCTCAGGGCATGTTCGAGATATTCCCGGGCCTTAAAAAAGAATTGGGCGGCGCAAGGTTGGTATTTAGCGATGCCGACAAACTGGCTCAACGCGCTGCAACCGTAACCGAGCGTGGCGGATCAAGGCTTTTACAGGACAGCAACAAGTCACTTGCTGGGGTGCTGTTGGGCGCGGAGCCGGGGCAGGAAATGGCAGTGCTATTGAGGGCAGAAAACCCCGAAGCACTGGCAAAATCCCTGTTGCGCAGGATGGGGGGTGATAAGCGCGCCATCAATGGGTTAAAAACGTCGTTTGTTGAGTCCCTGTTCAACTCAGCGACAACAACAGGCAAGAGCGGTGAGATAGAAATATCAGGCCAGAAACTTGCCAGGTTGTTTAATGAAAACCTTGGTGTTGCCAGGTCGCTAGGTATGGACAGCGCAGAAATTACCCGCATGAGAGCGATCACCAAACAGATGATCCAGGCACAACAGAAGTCAGGTGAAAGCGTGGGCGCAATCCTTGAAGACAAACCAGCAAAACTGCTGACGTTCATTGCTCAACTTGCGGGCGCAAAAGCCGGTCAGAAGGTAGCGGGCGGCGGCATTGGCTCATCGCTTGTCATTGCGGGCAAGGGATCAACAGCGGCGCGGGAGATTTTACAAAGACTCACTACGGGCGAGGCGCAAAAACTGCTTATCGCCGCACAGTCCGACCCTGTTTTGTATAAGGCATTACTTATCAGAACTAGCGCGACCCAAAAAGATATGTTTGATGCCACGCAGGTTATCGAGTCGTGGCTGATAGGCGCGGGTGTTCAGTCCGGTAGCGAGGCAATGGACGACAGGTTCAAAACCAAACAAGGCTCAGAGAACGCGGGCGCAACAGAAACACTTAATCTAGGTACTCAATAATGGCAACCTATATCCCCTTAAGTAATCACCAGATCCAGTATGTTGACAGTAATGGCGACCCGCTGGTTAACGGTACGCTGGAGTTCTACCTTGCAGGCACAACCACGGCAACCTCATTGTTTTCAGATGTGGATGGTACGTCAGTCGGCGTATCCGTAACGCTCAACTCACTGGGTATGCCAGAATCCGGTGGCAATGTGATATTCCTTTTCCGTGACCAGTCCAAGGCGATCAAGATAGTCGGCAAGAACGCAACGGGCGCAACCCTGTGGACCGATGACAATATCCCTGCCGTAGCATCATTTGACTCAACCGCATCAACTAAACTGGATACCGTTGAGGAAAATGCCGATGTTACCGATGCGACCAATGTGGCCGCTGCCGGGGCGTTGATGACCGATGGTTCGGCAAGCATGAGCGGCGACCTTGAAATGGGTGCCGGAACATTCGTGCTTAAAAGCGTTACTGCCGGGATTACCGCATCAGTAACGCAGACACAGGGCGAACAGGTGCTTATATCACGCATCAACGAGGTTTCCACGGTAGCCAATGCAAACGATGTTGTGACCATGCCTTCTGCGGTGGGTGGTATCAGTGCGACAGTAATCAACAACGGTGCAAACGTGCTGGGCATATTCCCGGCCTCCGGTGATGACAATGGTTCGGGGGTGGATACTGTAACCACGCTGGCAAGTGGTTCAAATGTCACGTTTGCGGCTTATGACGACACTACATGGGAAGCTATTTGATGACCAATTTACGCCAAGAAGATTTAATGCTGGAAATCCCACGCGGGACATTTCCGGGCGTTACAAGTGTCAACAAGTTTGGTGCAAACGCGGATATAGGCTCAGGCACGACAGAGGATGTATGGGATGGGGGCGGCACATATAGTTTCCCATCGACTGCCGATATAACCCACTTGTCACAGGCGGTTAACCAGACCGCAATGCGTGGCGAAACCATCGAAGTGCAGGGGTTGAATGCGAGTTGGGAACTGACGGTTCAGACAAAGGCACTGGATGCCAGCGATTCCACGACTGCTGTAGAGCTGGATACGCCGCTTATCCGCATATTCAGGATGAAGGTTCTTGCTGACGTGGTTACTGATCAGGATATATCTGCCAAGAATGTCGGGGCCGGTACAACATACGCCACGATTGGTGCTGGAAATAACCAGACACTAATGGCGTTATACACCGTGCCATCAGGCAAAACCGCGTACATGACAAGCTACTTTTACGATGGGGTTGAAGCAACCGGCAAAGAGCCTAAAAGCACAGAATTTAAATTGTGGGTTGCTGATCGCGATAACGGTTATGAGTTTCAGTTGAAGCACGAAAAAGGCGTGTCAAAGGGCGATTCCGGTGGGCAACATCTTTTCTTCCCGTATATGAAGATCAACGCAAAGAACGACATTAAACTGACCGCATCGCCCAACTCGGAAGATGCCAGTGTGCATGGTGGTTTTGATTTGATACTGGTTGACGATTAAGGCTTCAACCCACACAAAGCCCCGCAATAAACACACCTATAAGCGCGATTATGGCGAGTGTTATTTCAATGAGAATGCTGGCGAGTTTATTCATTATGTCAGCCTGTCTCGTAGGACATGCACATTTTGCACTCACATAAATGATCCCAACCCTCAGGATGAAATTCCATTTTTCTGGTCAGTTTTGGAATGTCTCGCTCATACATTGCCACCACTCTCTCCGCTGCTTCCAGCCGATTAATGGCGATTGTCAAAAAACCATCACAGTCAGAAACGGTTTCCCAGTCCCATTTACTGTAATCCTCCGGCGTCGATTCTTGCCAGAGCCGCATTTCTTCGGTTGTTACTGTCGGTTCGCTCACAGCTTATCCCCCACAACCGCATCCAAATCATCAGCACACGTATGCTTATTTGGAATCTCTACTGTAACCCCGTCGATAACCGTGTGCTGTTTGGGTGCAAGTCGCCATTTGTCTGGTAGTTTTTGAGCGGCGGCTATGGTTGCTTCTGCATCGCTTGGGGCTAAATACACAGCCATACCATCTTCGCTATACCCATGAACCCAGCTATAAGGGTTGATCTGGGCTGTTTCTTCATCATCATCAGCCGTCAGTGAGTACAATGGCGTACCGTCACAATCGCGGGTCTGTTTTGCAACGAACATACGAACACCATTGCTCAACTCCACCAACTGACCAACGCTAAAGGAATGCTCGGTAGCGTTGTTTATTTCTCGGTATGTGCGCCTCTGCACGTCGCTTGGATCTTTTAGATCAGCAACATTTATGAATTTGTCACTCATGTCTTGCTCCTGTTGATGATTGCTATAATCATCTCAGGCACATCTACAGCACCAACCCCGTAGAGCTTTATGCACAACTCTGATATTTCCTTTATGGCTTGCTCTGCTTCAAGTGCGCGCTTCTTCCACCCTTTACGAGTTCCGCGCTCTGCTGCCAAATCCATTTTTGCTGCTCTCAGACGTTTGAGCAGGATTCCGGCGAAGCCGTGCCACCTGTTCAAAAACACCTTTAGTAGTCCACACGATATTTGCCTGTCTTGAAATGCGGCCTCCTTGTGCCATCTCTGAATCTGCGCCGTGGTCGGCTCAATCGGTTTTTCAGATTTTGATAGGTTGGTATCAATCATGATTTATCCTCCGGGGGTTCTGGCAGTAGCTTCCAGTGAGTGATGTGCCATAAGTCTTGATACGCACCACGCTGATCGTTCCACCACTGACCCTCATATTCTCCATAGCACACCTGACCAATGAGTGACGTTTCAGCATGTTTATTTCCGTCTATCGGCCTCCACCATAGCAGTAGGCGCACCCCGACAGGTGCCGTTTCAATTGGTTGCCATTCACTCACAACTTACTCCTTTCAATTTCCTTCAATTTCCCAATCACACTAAGCAACGTTACCGCGTATTTGTTTGGGGGTTAGTGGGGTCATTGTTCCCGTTCCAGTGTTGTTAATGCGTCCATAAAATCATCCCAGTCATGGTGCATTCCCACATCCTGAACCCTACTAATAAACTCAAGATGTGGATCAGCCATTTGCAAGTCGTATATAGTATCCCGCAACTCCGCATTCTCAGCTTCCAGCGCGGCGGCGTGGGATAGTAGTTGCTGGCAAGCGAGTCCTACTTTATGGATGCCTGAATCAGGGTGGAAAGCGGTTGCAGAAGGTATCCACGCCTCAATGCGTTCACACGCATCACCAATCTGTTCCGCTGTTAATCTGTTCATTTCAAAATTTACTCTCAATCAGTTCACGCAACATATGAAAAGCGAGATTGCGTATTACTTTGTTGCGCGTGTTATTTATGATCCGGCGCAGTTCTTTGGCGGTGTAATCTTTCATGGTTTGTCCTTTGGTGGATAATCGAGATCACAGAGTGGCCGCCAATATCGCCCAATATATTTCTGCATCCCTTCGTCAATAGTCACGCCCCATTCTCCGGCCTCAAGGAACCCAACACCGCTTGATAACAATATGTCTTCACTCTGCTCGGGCCACGTATCAGGATCGTCTGTAATCTTTGTCCAGACTGGTAATGCAGATTCAAGTTCGCCAGCAAGCCGTTCGTGAACAAACTTAGCGTTTGCGTCATAGCAAACTGTCGCCCCCTCGCGCCACTTGCTCGGCAATTTCATAATATCTGTCATGTCTTATCCTCCAGTAAAACAATCTCAGGCCCGGCTACCAAATACCCGTCACCATTTGGCCGAACCATCAGCCTGATCGTTGCGCCTTGTGGATCGAGCTTTTCAATGTCATCGGCGTTGAGGGTGATTCGCAAGTCGGCCCATGATTTGAATTTTTGGGTGGTTATGTGCATGGCCATTCCTTAGTCTTCCTCGTGGCACCTAAAGCTTTCAATCACACACTCAGCGGCGGCCCTGGCCATCTTGCCGGTGGTCAAAGCAACGGCGGTCTGGTTGTCTGCCGTGTTGTAAAGTAGTTTAGATTCAGGCCATGTGCCTTTATCTACAGCGAACCACCACACGCCTTTGGCCATGCATTCAACATGGGCTGAATAGCCATAGCGTTCCAAGTAGCAATCGTCATGAAGGTCGCCCGTCCATTCATTCATAATTCAATCCTCAAAAAAAGAAACGACCCGACCCCATTACCGGGCCGCTTCGAATACCCTGCTCGTTGGATTGCAGGGTGAAATCATGCTGGTATCCAATTTTTGAACACACGCTTATAAGCCGCGATACGTGCGCGTTTCTTTTTGCGCAATTCGTTGGCGCGGTCACGTTGGGCTTTTGTTGGTTTCTTTTTCATCTTCAATCCTGTGTGTGTGACAGCATTTTAAGAAATTCCTTTTCAGGATCGTCCAGTCTCATGTTCACATAGCAAAGTTGGGTTTCGCCCCTGTGGTTTGTGTCCCATGATTTCATTTCTTTAATGAACGACTTGAAAAATGAGGCTTGCTCATCAGCATCACAGCAAGCAAGTTCTGCGCCAATAAAGGCCCAGTCAATGTCGGTAATTATTCCTTTTCTCATGCGGCTTTCCTTTCCGTGTTCCAGCTAAACTGGTCAGGCGGTTTTGGTAATTGGCGGCGGGTGCAGAGTTTGTCGGTCATGTGATAACTATCCCTTGTTTCGCATCAATCAGCCTAGCCCCCGGAATCTCAATGTCTGCTTTCAGGTCTTTCAGGATTTGCGCCTTGTTGATCTTCCACGAAGCCGGGACCATTGTTTGATAGGAAACGGGCAGATCCTTTTCACTGTAGACTTCAACCATCTGGCCCGCTTTTCTGAGCGCGGCTGTAAATACGGGCGATTCGATCTTGGTTATGTCGCACTCGATCATGTTTGATCTGAGGTACTCTTTTAACCAGTTGTGGTTGTTTTGCAGGGTTTTCTTACGTGCGGTCATGCGTTTAATTTCGGCTTCAAATGCGGCAATATCACCAGCAAGGTTTGCCATAAAAAGCAGAACATCACAGCCTTTGGCAACCAGATCACCGGACAATCCTTCGATGGTATCGGCCAAGTCATCGGCTGACATTTCGCCGCTGTCAATCAACGACTGCAAGCCCTTGAATTGATCGGTCAGTTCGTACAGGTGCGGCATTATTTGTCCTTCTCTTGTCTGTCTTTGATTCTGTCGAGTAGCTGATCTGCCTGTTTGTACGTCAGTCTTTCGCCCTGCCCGTCTATGTAGTCGTTTTCTTCCATCGTGGTTTTATGCTCTGCCCTGAAATCAGAGAGCGCGGCCAGTTGATCCCTAACGGCCATTGGTGTTTCTGGCTCCGGTTTTTCTTCCGGTGGCTTGGGCATTGGTGTATGCACTTCTGCGTCTGCATCGGCTGACAAAAGGGTCGGCAGCATGGTTATCTGGAAAAGTGCCAGTTTGTGTGCGATTGATAGCGCCTTGTTGCAGGACTTATCCCCGCTATCCATTGCCTCGCCAATAACGCATGTGGTGACGCTGGAGCCGTCATTAGCAAAGAAATCGTACTCAACCGTAAGCATGGTATACATAAGCACTGAACCCGCCTTAGAGAGCCTTTCCTCGCGTTCCATGTTGGTTACACGCGGGACGGTGAATACATCATGCTTTGCAAAAATGTCATGCAGGTAGTTGTATGCATCGTCAATGCCGCGATATTTGAAACCCTGTTGCTGGTTTTGCTGGCCTTTGGTTAGCCCATCAGCATCGCGCTGTATCTTGCACATTTGAGCGTGAATCAGTGGTGTTGTTTGTTCGCTCATTTCGCCCCCTCATGTGTGAGTGAGAGTAATTCGGCTTTTCTGGTTTCCAGCACATGCAGCGCGGCTGTGTGTTTGCCGATTTCTTTGTCGAGTCTCGCAGATACCGCTTTAATGAGCTTTCCGCTATCGACATCAATGTCAATTTCGATTTCGCCGCAATGGATCCATTCGCCATCATCGCTATAGTTGTGCGTTGTTAGTAAGAAACCTGTGGAATAATCGCCCCTCAAAAACCGCTCAGGGTTAGTCAATGTTACGTTCTGTTTAATCTTCATTTCCTGTTCTCCAAAAATGCAGCATCACAAGCCGTTGCGGATAATTTCAAACTCATCACCAACACACTGGCCCGCAGTAAAACCAAACCGCTCGGATTCGGGCCACGGTTCACGGAGAAGCGCGTCAGGCTCCCACTCCCATTCGTCGGGTGATCCACCTAAAACGGTGTTGCCGTCAGTGTCCTCAAACTCTTTCGGGTCAGGGTCGTGATGGCCCCACTTGATGCCCTCGCCGATTAAACTGTTATAAACGCACGTTCCGACGCGGCCATCGGGCAATTTAACTTGTGTTCCCAGTTTCATTTCGCCTCCTTCATAGCCGCAATCAACCACGGCAGTTCATCCAATAAATACGCCATGTCCTCGGTTTTATTCAGCGCAATCAAATCCCGTATATCGTCAATAATGATCTGAGCGCGGGTGGTGTTTTTAACGCCGATTAGGTGGTTGGGTGTTTTGGGTGTTGTTGATTGGGTGATGATTGTCATGGCTGTTTCCTCAACAATGCGCGGCCCCTGGCTGCAATGGCGCGTTTGATGTTTCCGGCGCTGATTACAATGGCTTTGCGTTCGTCCCAAAGGGCGGCCAATCGCAACATGTCCGGGTCTTCAATATCAAGATCAGTTAGAACCTCCGTCCATCCGCCTTCCGGCCACGCGTTGTAACTGTACATATCGCCACCATCAAACCAATCATTCCGAACGCTGGTCATTTTCGCCTGAATGGTGTCTTTTTCAGGGATGCCAAATATGTACTCACCGTTTTCATTGCGCGGGGACATGAGTTTGTGGATCTCATCTTTTACGTTGCGAAACGCAATCCGGTTTTCCGCGTAGCTGATTACAAGCTCTTCGGTGGTTTTCACAACCTACCCCTCGCATTGTGGCTATGCTCTTGCTGATCAATCACGTTATTCTCGGCTCGCTCAATGTCTGCAAGTGATTCGGTTTCTTCTGGACGTGAATCAATCTCGCCCTGAATTTCGTCAATTACGTCCTGCAAAACCTGAGTGCTGATAACGCTCATTTCGCTACTCCTGTTCCTGCTTTTTCCACTGTGTTCATTGCTTGTCCGCTGATTCGTTGTGCGGATTTACTGACGGGTCTTGAACCGCGCCATTGTTTCTAATATCGGCCCAACTCCACGATTCCTCACCAGCAACCGACAACCGAAACTGAATTTCACTGTCTGGCAATTCAGGGTGGTTAGTGTCTCGAAGCGTCTTTTGAACAGCTTCTGATATTTCTCTTTTTTGTCTTACTGAAAACATTACGTTCCTCCGTTAAATAATCCGTCTAAAACCACTACCAAAGCCGGTAGGCCAAAGATAAACAAAGCGCCACCGATAGCGATCAGGACAAGCTTTGCCGCGTTTCGGATTGCGTCTCGGATGGCGTGGATTTTGTTGGTGATCATGCTGCTTTCTCTAAGTGTGGTGTATACACAAAAACCTCGGCATCGTTTATGAACTGGGTGTAGGTGATGAAGTTTGAGCCATCGACACGGTTCAATTTCTTAATCACTGGTTTCCTGCACCAGCTGCACCAGATGATGCTCTCTGGGCGCAATCCGTTTCGCAGCTCTTTGCGCCAACTGATGATTGTGTTATTCACTTGCTCTCTCCTACCAGCATCACCCGACACACAACAGGATGCTGAGTGCCGGGAGTGCTTTGGGTGGGGTGGCGATATTCGATTTCATGTTATAAACCTAATCCAACCGTTACCGTCTCGGTATTTCGCTGATTGGTTAAGCTCCTCTGCGTGTTTTTCTGCTCGTTTTTCTGATGACCATGCGCTGTAGCTGTTGAACTGCCTATTGGTTTTCATGTTGGTCATGGTGATCTTGAACCGGCCCCCAGATGGTGAAACGTGGTATGTTCTCATTTTGCGCCTGCCTTGTTGGATTAGTGTTCCCAATCGCGTTGGGGTTAGTTCATGCTTCTAATTTAGCAAATCGCTATCAGGCTGTCAACACCTAATTTAGCAAATCGCTATTGACATGTAATTAGCATGTGGCTATTATGATTGCATGGACGCAAGAACATTTTACACAGAATACGGCGAGGGTGAGTCTAAGCGCGTTTCAGAAGAGGCTGGAACTACTCTCGAATACTTTAAACAGGTCATGTATGACAACCGAAAATTCAGTCCGAAACTGGCTGTAAAGGTTGTCGTTGCAAGCGAAGGCCGCATGACTCGCGCTGGACTGCGCCCTGATATTTGGGGTTCGGAAAGGGCAGCATAGGATATTTAACGCACAGCAGGGGTAGCGCATGTCAACGATCATGAAACGCCCTGAGTGGCTGTCTGATGACTAAATACAAGCAATTAGCAAGCGCCAACACAGCCCAGTTACCGCGTTCATATGAAGAAATGACAACCGCAATCGCCCTTTGTGAAAGTGTGGACGAGTGCAAGGACTGGGCAGACAAAGCGGCCGCGCTTGCAAGCTATCACCGGCAATCAAAAGACACGGTTTTAATGAATCGGTTTATGCGGATACAGGCGAGGGCCATTCGCAGGGCTGGTGAGGTGCTGGAAACGATTGAGCCTCAAAGCGGTGGTGACAGAAAATCAAACGGTGGGCAACCGCCCCTTGATAATACGCGCACGGCAGCAGCCCGCGAAGCCGGAATGTCACCACACCAACAAAAAACCGCCATGAAAATAGCGCGGATACCTAAAGAAGAATTTGAAGAGTTGGTGGAGTCATACGAACCACCAACAATAACCAGGCTTGCTGTCAGGGAGGCTGAAAAAAGAGAGCAGCCAGCGCCGGTTAAGCGCGAACTGCCCGCAGAAGAATATAACTTGATTTATGCAGATCCGCCTTGGCGCTATGAACACTCCAAAACCGACAACAGAAAAATAGAAAACCACTATCCAACAATGGACCTGCTAGAAATATGCAATCTGCCCATTGGCGCGCTGGCGCACGAAGATTGCGTTTTATTCATGTGGACAACCAGCCCAAAATTATTCGAGTCAATGGCTGTAATTGAGGCATGGGGATTCAGTTACAGAACGTGTGCTGTGTGGGACAAAGAAATCATAGGTATGGGCTACTACTTCCGGCAACAGCACGAAATTCTGTTGATTGCGACAAAGGGAAGTCCCGGCACACCAGATCCATCGATGCGGGTTTCATCAATTATCAAGTCTCGCAGGGAAAAGCACTCTAAAAAACCTGATCTGTTTTATGGGCTGATCGAAAGCATGTACCCGAACGCCAAAAAACTAGAACTGTTTGCACGGAAAACGCAACCGGGATGGAGTGCATGGGGTAACGATGCACAACTTTAATGACAGTTTAAAAAAATCACATGCTGCCAGCGACCATCCGATGTGGTTGCACTGTTACAAGCAATTCTTTCCCAACATGTTGGCATGTGTTGATCATAGACAGGATGGCGAACACCAGCGGGCCGGTATCGACAGGTCGGTCATACTGGAAAACTCAAAACAAATACTGATTGACGAAAAGGTTAGGTATAAAGACTACGGCGATATTCTTCTTGAGTACACTTCCGTAGATACAACCGGCGCACCAGGGTGGGCCTGTAAGCCGCTCATGTGCGACTACATAGCATACGCAATCCTTCCAAGGGGCAAAGCCTACCTGTTACCTGTAATTCCACTACAGCGGGCATGGGCAAGTTTGGGTGCAAACTGGATAAAAAAATACGGGACAAGACAGGCGCAAAACAATGGCTACAAGACGCTAAATTGTCCTGTCCCGTTTGCCCCATTATTCAACGCCCTGCAAACCGCACAGATAGCAAACTTCGAGCCTATTAACCAAGAGCAGGCAGCCTAATGGCTAGATCACGCAACATTAAACCCGGACTGTATAAAAATGAATATCTGGTAGAACTGCCATTTGAGACACGGCTCATGTTTGCAGGATTACCCTGTTTTGCAGACCGCGAAGGGCGACTGGAAGACAGGCCCATGAAAATCAAAATGGAAATGTTTCCCGCCGACAATTTAAACGTGGACGAGATGTTAAGTGCGCTGGAATCGAAGGGCTTTATTCAGCGATATGAATCTGACGGCATTAGATACATTCAAATACTCAATTTCATAAAACACCAAAACCCGCACCACAAAGAAATAGCATCCTGCATACCAGCACCAGACGGGCATAAAGATTCTGGCGCTGTACCAAGCGAAGTAACACCAGGACAGCGCCAGCGCATATTAGACAGAGATGGTCATGTTTGTCTTTCTTGTGGAAGCACGGAAGCCCTTGAAATTGATCATATTGTTCCGGTATCAAAAGGTGGCACGAGTGAAGACACAAACCTTCAAACACTGTGCGGAAACTGCAATGCCACAAAAGGCAATCGCCATACACGAAGCTATAACGAGCCGTCAACGAGCCGTCAACGAAATAAACAAAGCGGGCAACGCCCTACTTGTACAAGGTTAAAGGAATCAGTAACAAGTAAAGAGGTTAAAGGAATCAAGAAAAAGGCTAGAACCAGTTTTTTGGACGAACTTGAATTACCTGATTTTGTGGATCCAAAAATATGGGCCGATTTTGTGCAAATGCGGAAGGAAATTAAAAAGAAACTCACACCAACCGCCGTGAAGCAAATCTTCAAAGACATGGCTGCATGGAAAGCCGAAGGGGACGATCCGAATCAATCCCTGCTGAACTCAATACGCGGAAGTTGGCAGGGCGTATTCCAGCAAAAGGAAAACAATCATGGAACTACCGGGCAAAAAAGAAATAGCACGGGCGCAACGCCTATATCAACACCAGCAAGCCGAGGCAAAGAAGCCGCAGCAAGATTGCAAGCTAACCGAGAGGCTTTGGCAGCGGATGCTTGAATTGTACGGCAGGCAGTGGGAAGCAAGTTACGGCCACGTAGACGGTGACGTGTTCCCGGTATGGTGCGATGCGCTGCAAACCGTAAAGCCCGAATCAATCAAACGCGGCCTGGATGCGTTGATAGCCGAGGGCGGCGAATACCCACCCAACCTGATCAAGTTTCTGCGACTGTGCAGGGAATCGAAATATCACACCATGTCACCAAACACAACCGCGCTACCACCACCAAACGTACACCGCAGGCCAGAGGTAATATCAGCCAAAGAAAAGCACCAACAGGCGGTGAGGGAATTACTGGCATGAAACCCAAAGACACCCGCAAGCGCGATCTCAGTTCACCAGAAAAACAACCGCGCAAAAAATACTACCGGGAACCAGACATTCACAACGTACGATTTTACTCTCACAGGTGGCTATGGCCCGTGCCAGGCAGAGGTGCGGCGTGAGTGAAATCTACATGATTCGCACAAGCTCAGGTTTAACCCCTGCTGACATAAGCGAATGGGAAACACTATCCGGTGACAGAATCAAAATTGGCGATGAATGCAAATGCACAATCACGGTTCCGCGCAATATTAAATTTCACCGTAAGTTTTTCGGCATGATTTGGGATGCTTTTGAAATGCAGGATAAGTACACC
>JAHOYU010000107.1 GCA_019038625.1 Candidatus Latescibacterota bacterium
GTTCCATACGATGTCATAACGTCTTCTCATGAACAGAACTGCAATCGTGCTGAACAGGACGAACTGCGGTACTTCAATGAGATTCTTCAGCTTGATTCCAACGGAATGGGGCAGTCCCAGCAACCTTACCCGCCTGAAATCTATATTCTCGAAATCATAATCGCTGTCGACCTGGTTGGTCAGGACCGTGATATGGTGTCCCCGCGCGGCGAGTCGTTCAGCTGTCTCGAGAGAGGTCCGAGCTATCCCTCCCCGCCGGCCGTAGACCCTGGTGATCATCAGGATCCTCATGGCCGATCTCCGCCGTCGGACCCATCGCCATGGTCATTCCCTCTCCCATGTCTCGTACTGTCTCCAATTTCCGTTCCGCTGCCACTTCCCCTACCACGGCGCATCCGTTTTCTGACTTCCTCTCTCACCTTCCGCAGGGCAAGGGTCAGGACGAACCACAGAACAGCGATCACAACCAGAATGACAGCGAGCCTTAAAGCGTATCCATACCTGCTGACACTCCCATCAACGGACGATGAGAACTTCTCGATAAACAGACTGGACCCCGTTAATATCGAGCCTGCCCAGAATGCCGCCAGGCCTGAGACCAGTGCCACAGCCGTCATGAACAGTATCCGACCTGCCGCCCTGCACTTCTCCGGCACTTTCATAAAAACAAATAAAAGGACGAAAAGCACGATCTGAGAGATACTGGTCGCGACAGCGATCCCGGATATACCGAATCGTTTGTAGAGCATCAGGTTCAGTGTGATGTTGATCGCCAGGGATATGATAAAACAGACCAGCAGAACGACGTTCCTTCTGACCGCCTGATAGTATTTGGAAACTGGTATATAGAGGAAATAGGCCCAGACGCCTATCGAATAGCCCCTCAGCGCGCCGGCTGAAAGCTCGATACTGGCATCGCCGAATTTGCCGTAGCCGTAGATAAGCCTGATAACTTCCTCGGCCCCGACGAAAAGAACCACACTGATCGGAAGCATTATATAGACGGCGTACATGATCATATCGCCTATGTCGGTCGAGAGCCTGTCCATCTCGTCACGCGCGGATAAATCGCTGAAGTACGGCAGGAAGACGCTCATGAATCCCATCCCCAGGGTGATGCCGGGAGTTTCTACGAGGAATCTCGCGTATTCCAGCGCGGCCACAGAACCCTCGGCGAGCAGTGATGTGATGACCCTGTCGATATAGACATTAAGCTGCGCTACCAGTACCATCCCCATGAGCGGAAGCCATGCCGGTAGAAAGGTGGACCATATCTTCATCGCGCGGCGGAGACTCCTGATGGGTTGGAAGTGCCAGTATTTCCTGAGACTCGACGTAAGCATGAGAAAGAACGCGACGTAGGCAACAGGAAATGCGGCACCCATAAATGCGAAATTGCTTCTGTAGACTGTCAGCAGCACACCGGCCAGCACGAAGATGTTCTGGACCACCGGCCGCAGCGATGGTGTCTTGAATATATAAAAACAGTTCAGCACGTATGCTGTCGCGCATGCCATGAGCATCGGCACTGAAAAGCTCATTATCTTTGTGAAAAAGACTGCGTGACTGGTCTGAACCTCATTGAACCCTGGAGCGAGAAGGAAGATCCATTTCTCCGCGAAGAAATATTCCAGCACAAAGATGACCAGCCCGGCGATCATCAAGAAGAAAAAGAGCTGGTTGGCCAGCGCCCAGGCGATACGTTTTCTGCCGGTAGAGAGATGCCCCCGAAAAACAGGGATAAAAGAATTCTGCAGGCCGCTGCCGGCAAGGATGTTCACCGGAAGCATGATCGCGGTGACCGCTATCCGGAAACCATCGACGACAGCACCTGTCCCGAAAAAATAGGCGAGGATGATCTCCCTGAGATATCCCAGCCCCTTGCTGAGAAATGACACGAGAGCTACAAAGAATCCGCTTTTATATAGTTTCTTCTTTTCCACCCGGATCTCCCGTTCGATCTGCCGGACAGCATTTATGTAACAGAAGAAGCAACACTATCGCTGCGATACCCCCTGCCAGCGTCCCGAACACGTCTTTCCAGTCGAAGGTCCCTTTAGGAAGCCATATCTGCGCCATTTCATAGACGATATATCCTGTTGTAAAAAAGGTCGCAAGCCTCAGAGCTTTTTTTCTGCCGGGATTGAGAATCGACATGCCGAAGAAGATCTGGGTCATCACTCCAAGATGATTACCCATCGTATCGGCGATCCAGAAATCTCTGATACCGTTCGCGTAGACCCACGGCCTGTAGATATATCTGCCGATCTCCGTCAGGGCAAAACAGGCTATGAACAGGATGATGTAGATCGCCCTGAGCCTGTCGAACACCTTGAACCTCTCACTGTCTATAAAAAAATTCATGTGCGGATACTAGCAGGTCAAAGGAATCCGGGCTACATCGAAATACACTCAGCCTCCACTTCTACGGAAACTCGATCCTCAACCTGACGCTGTCGCCCTCTTCCGCGATCTGTTCCATCTCGACCGGCCTCACGGACCCGATCCTCAGGATCGCCATGTACAACCTCTCAAGTTCAGAACGGGGAACAATCACAACGACAGGACTCATTCTGAGTCCAACCAGTGAATCGGGTCGTGCAGAAGATTCCACGGCAGAAGATTCCCTGGCTGCCAGGGATCTCGTTGTCCTGACACGAATCGCATCCGCATCGGTATCAAAATGATCGATCTCCTTCTCATCGACGATCATCTCATCAATGATCCTTCCACCGAGTAAATCAACGGTCCACGACAGATGGGCCATGATCGAGTCGGGTGAAGAATCTATATTCGGCAGGTCGGTGGATGCAAAACCACTGCGGGCATGAAGGTCATCACCGGTCCTGACGATCCCGCCCTTAAGTGCAAGGGCCTCTACCACGTCGTCCGCAGGCTTTTCCTCCAGCTCATCGCTTGTCACCTTGTAACTGACATCACTGTCCCTGACCTCGATCTGCTTCACCTTGGCCTCGACAAGGATCTCCTGCGTCGTTCCCGCGAACTTCGGTGTCGACTGAGACTCGACGCTTTCTGATTCGCTCCCATCAGACTTGTCACTTGCAGCCTGGCTCGTGATCCCGGCAGTGGTCTTCTTCTTTTCGGATTCATTCAGGGCTGACGTTGTGGGCGACTCCGTTATCGATGGTGTAGTTGATTCCACTTTCGGCAAGGTGGTTGATTCGTACACGACTTCCGATCCGGACGGCACATCCAGATCTTCCATGTCCTTTTCTTCACGTTCTTCCGGGATTCTACCGACACCACGCGCTTTCCCTTCTTCAACATATCTGACTCCGTCGAGTCTCTCCGCTTTTTCCATTCCCGTTCCGACCGGAAGCGCGTCTTCCACCCCTTGCTTCCCGACAAACCCCGAGATATAGACGATCAGGACCACGGCGGCGGCAAGCCCCGCGATCTCGATCGGTACCTTGATGTGCAGAGGATGGAATATCCCCCGGATAACCCTGCGTAATGGAGATTCCTGTTCGAGTCGCTCATTGACCCTGTCTGCAAACCCCGGCGGAGGATCGACCTGCTCCATATCGTTCATATGGACGATGATCTCTCTCATCGACCGGTGCATCTCCATACATTCGGTACATTCTTCCAGATGAGATCTCACCCGTGCGGAATCTGCTTCCGGCAGAACATCATCGATATACTCTGACAGCATCGGTTTTATCTTATTACAATCCTTCATCGATCTTTCCTTGCAATAGTTCCCTCAATTTCAACCTGGCCCTGGACAGTTTTGATTTCACCGTTCCCATTTTCATCCCTGTCATATCCACGATCTCATCGTACGAACGCCCCTGGATATCCTTCAATACCACAACCATCTTCTGCTCCCCCGACAGCAGGCCGATCGCCTCATGGATCATTCGACCGACTTCCTTTCGTGCGATCGAGCCGAGAGGAGATTCCGACCGGTCGGGAATATCCATCGGACTGTCTTCGCCCCTGTGTGAAGGCCCTTTCTCGATGCTCACTTTCTTATTCTTCATTCGGTACTCCCGGCGATCCATCCTGTTCCTGCATGCATTCACCGTAACTCTGTAGATCCAGGTCCTGAAACTCGACTCGAACCTGAAACCTCCGATATACCGGTGAACCTTTATGAATACATCCTGGGCCGCATCGTCGGCCTCGTCGTATTCTCCCAGCAGCCTGAAGCAGAGGCTGAACACCATCCTCTGGTGGAGGACTATCAGCCTGTCGAAGGCCCGTTTATCACCGTCCAGAAAAGCCTTCACCAGCGACTTGCTTTCAGCTTCAATATTTACAGTCTTTACGACTTCTGATTCGTTCATCCAGTATCCGGATCTTTCTTAAACAACGGTTCTTCCGCCACTTCCGATATTACGATCAAGTGCCGGGCACCATCACATCCTCATTTCCGACCCATATTGCAAAATATGGATAATGTCCACCCTTCTTTCGCAGATAGATCATGAACGGTTTACTAAATATCAATGATTTCCCGCTGATTCCTCCTTTCTTGAGAACTAATAAACTCTGCGAATCGAGCGATGTCCCCTTATTGTCAAGTTTGAACCGTATATCCTGCCTCGCCTCCGCTACAAAATAGCTCTTAAAATCATAGTTAAGAAGATAGAGTCCCAAAAGTTGATCATACGAATGCCGAATATCCACATCAAGAATCGGCACGATAAGGACATCACCGTCTCTCATCCTGGCAGGGCTGCCATTAGCTATTCTCCACTCGACATCCTCGAAGGTCTCAAGGAGAGTCTCTCCCGGATTCACGCAGGCAAGGATGATCTCCTCTCCCTCATCAGCAGACATTATCCGGATGATGAAATCACCTGGATCCACGTAATCGAGGATCTTTACCTGTGACCTTTGGTCCACTGACAAGCCAGAATCACCCTGACCAATACCGAAACCAGCGACTTCAGGTCGTGTCTCTCCGTAACCAAACCGCATCGGGGATCCGTATTCCCGAAATTTGTGAAGATACTGCAGTTCTTTATCAAGGAATGCGTAAGCCATTATTACATCATCATCATTATACTTCTCATCGACTACGGGAGGATGAAGGCCGAACTTCTCCTTTAATTCCCTGTTGATCGTTCTCGCGATATTGTCACTACCGAACCCGCTTGCCACATAATAATCAGATTCCTCTATATCACTTGATGTGTACATCATCCTGTTCATGCTCCTCACGATATCCAGGTCTTTCTCGAGAAATATCTTCTCCAGAACAATACTGTTCACCATCGAATTCCAGGCAAGCTGAAAAGTCGAGCAGAATACCGTATTGTGACCTTGTTCTATCCGTACATCCATTACTGGAGATACGATCGTTCTCTCTCCGGCATCGCTCTCTACATGAAAAGTACATATTAAAAGCTGGATTATGACTACCACTCTGACAATTCGCATAATTCAATCCCTTTCTCCATAAGCCGATTATAAAATTCATCCAATACGTTCGAATATATGACAGGAAAAGTCCGGCCTGTGTTCCACCGACCAGAAAAATAAATAAATAATGTAAAGTCTGCTTGACAAATATTGATTATGATATATACTCATAAATGTAAAGTCGACTTTACTTAAACGATGGCGCCAGAATCACAGATGCGTCATCGAAACTTGTCCGAATGAAAGCGAAAGGAAAACGAAATGCTGTTACGGAACCATAGCCTGCGCAAGAAACTCATGCCGACATTCAGCCCATTCGCCCTTATCTGCATCGGATCGTCAATGATGCTGGATAAGTTCTCAGGATCTTACTCCATGGGTCATTTCTTTGAGGGGCTCTTTCTGGGACTGGGAATGACGGTTGGGATCTTCGCGTTTATCGTCACCCTGAAAGGAGCGGGAGATGAATAGGATACTACATGTTTCCAGGATAGTTTCCGGGATCATCATATTGAATGTCATGACCGCCTGCCTGGCTCTGCCCGCATCGGCTTTTCCGGATATAGCAACGACAAGATCGGTGGACGGCCTGGAGATCACATACGAGTTCCACGGAAAGGGCAGTCCCGCGCTGGTATTCGTACATGGCTGGTGCTGTGACAGGAGTTACTGGCGCGAACAGATCGACAGTTTCGCAAAAACCCACCTTGTTGTCGCTATCGACCTGGGTGGACATGGAAGTTCAGCCAAAGGCAGGGAAAGATGGACGCTCGACCTCTTCGCTGAAGATGTCAAAGCCGTTGTCGAGAAACTTGGCCTCGACAATGTCATTCTTGTCGGTCACTCGATGGGGGGGCCGGTCGTTGCCGGAGCGTCAATGAAGCTCGGAGACAAAGTGATCGGAATCGTTGGCGTGGATACGTACCAGAACCTCGGCACAAAATATACAGATGCTCAGACAGAGCGATTTCTACAGGGATTTAAATCCGATTTTTCTTCCAGAACAAAGATGATGGTCTCTTCGATGTTCGCTCCTGAATCCGATCCGGACTTTGTAGCAAAAATAATTACCGACATGTCCTCTGCCTCTCCTGAAGTGGGTATCGGAGCCCTGGAAAGCACACTCGCCTATGATCCGAAAGAATCACTCCAGGGTCTGAAGGCACCCGTCATCGCAATCAACTCTGACAAGTACCCCACAAATATCGAGGCGGGAAAAGCCCGTATCCTGTCATTCGACGTGAAGATCATAAAGGGTTGCGGACACTTCCTCATGCTGGAAGTACCCGAGAAATTCAATTCTGCATTGAGGGAAGCCATCGAGGAACTGACTTCAAAAGAATGAGAACCAGGGCCTCGCTGCAACTCTTATTCAGAGTCTGCAAGGGGCCCCATACCAGCCTGCTCACTTGGCCGGAAGTGTGTCTACGAATCTCTTCGCCTTCTCGAGCCACTCCTCGAGCGCCTGGTCGTCCTCGTATCCGTCACGGTCGACCATCACCCACCCCTTCATCGGGCGCCCGGTAACGTTGAACGGCCTTGTATCGGATCCGTCCAGGGCTGCTGCAGCCTCGATCTCTCCCAACCTCAGAATAAGAAAATCCTTATAGACACCACATACCATATTGCCATTGGACATATGACAGACTCCGCCAAACATCTTTCTACTGCTCATGGCATCCCACCGAGCGGATTTTTCCCTGATCCTGATATCAAGCTCTTCATCATACGCCATCAGCTTCGCCTCTTCCCCAGTCCGAGTACGCGCCAGAGTACAAAACCGGTCAGAATAGAGATTACACCGAACGACGATCCGCCGACGAGGGCGGCTGTCTTTTCACTTTCTCCAAGACTGGTCCCTATAAACGCGATCGTAAACCCGGCAAGAAGGATCCATCCCGCAACCATGACCCATTTCCACGCGGACATCTTGATCCCGTGTTCGATAGTCCAGGCCTTGAATCCCGAGAGTACGACGCAGAAAAGTATCCCTTCGATAAACCAGAATACTCCACTGGTAAAATAACTCATTTCTTTTTCCCCTCCTGAAAATCAATAAAGTCCCCCGTTCTGAGCCACCAGGGAGGATCCCTGTACGACTCATTGCTTCCACCCATCGAAGGCATGAAATACTCCTTCGCGTCGGGTGCGGGGTAAAGCTTCTTCTGCATGCCTGTAAGCATTCTGTGCGAGAGTCCTGTCGGATCGGCCGATGTCACCTTCAGTGCGGACCTGTGCAACCAGTTCGATTTTCTCGAATAGGGACAGACCGCCACGCAAAGCCTGCATCCGATGTTTCCAAGATTTGAATACCAGAAATTGTGACATTTTGAAACATCTATTCTGTACCGCCTGTATCCCCGGACCACCTCCTTGTCGCCGAAAGTTATGGCTCCACTCGGACATTGTTCCGCGCAGATCTTACATGTGCGGCAGAAATCCTGGACTCCAAACTCTATCGGCCTGTCGACTTCCATCGGCAGATCGGTCGTTATGACAGCTGGCCTGAAATTCGAACCCAGCTCCGGAGTGACGACTACACCATGCCTTCCCTGCTCGCCCAGGCCCGCATCGATCAGGATCGGCGGGACCATGAGGTCATAGTCCATCCCCGGCGTATGCGCGCGGGCGGCGTAGCCGAGCTGCTTGATAAAAGAGACGAGGCGAAAGGCCACTATCCTCGACTTGGCATATGAATCGTGCGAAGAGCCATAGTTCGGATTAGCATAGAAGGGGTCCCAGGACATCGGGGTCCCGACCACGATCGCGTACTTCCAGTGTTTAGGGACATCGAAAGGCTTATCCTCTTCTATTCCCCTCCCCCGCATGGGATATTTGTATACCCAGTCGGATTTCAACCTGGTGATCCCGGTAAGTATCGATCCGAACTCATATGACATCTGCTTGACAAGCTTTGAAGTCAGTTCCGGGGATCTCATCCTGAATGGAGTGGAAGGTTCCCCGAAAGCATCTCCCTTTGGAAAATCCGCGACCTCGGGTGGGGATTCCTCGAAATCCGGCCAGACCGAGCCCATAGCGTGAGACCACGCTTCGGCAAGAACGAACTCGTCGTGATATTCAGCTACGTCTTTTCTTCTCTTCGGAAATATCTCGTCTCGCAGCTTGAGGTCATCAGTGAGACTTTCAGGATTTTCCCTGTAATATTTCCGGAGAGGTTCTTCAAGCCCATCGACCCCCTCGGCAGGATTCCATCCTCTCATCAACCTGGAGATCCTTGAAAAGACCACTTCGGACCTCGCGTCCACGCGCCTTGTAGCGGACACCTTCTCGTAGTGAGGTATGTCGACCATATAC
>JAHOYU010000108.1 GCA_019038625.1 Candidatus Latescibacterota bacterium
GCGGAGTCACATGGTTCAGTGTGGATGACACGTACAGCACTGTTTATGTCCCGATTTATTGTGGAATAAACAAGGTCCCCCATTCCTACGCGGTCGGGACCGGCGATTTTCAACATTTCACCTGGGAAAGCGCTTTCTGGACCTTCAACTGGGTCTCGAACTACGCCTATTCGAGATACTCCGAGATGATAGGGGATATCATTATCGTGCAGAGGGATCTCGAAGGAAAGTTCCTCGCGGACCAGTCTGTGATTGATGATGCCGCCGCATCGCTGTTCGAAAAATCACCCGGACTTGCTATCGACTATTTGACCGAGTATTCCTGCAGAACGGCAGATGCGACAGTAGCGAGATGGCGCAGGCTCGGGGAAGATCTTCTGGTAAAATACATGGATGGAAATCTCAAAGACGAACTGGGTAATGTGAAGCATCCGGGATATCCGGAAAGCTGGTACAGGAAGGTTGTCGAAGAGACTGGTGATCATCTTCTTCTCAAGGAACTGGAGAAGGACGAAGAATAAAATACAGGGAGGGGCGGGTCATGAATCATGGCTCGCCCCTAAATCTGTTCTCGCGCCACCGCTATACGTCGGGTGATTATGGTTTCACTATATAGAATCTCGTTGTGACGACATTCTTCGTTCTATATTTTATTTTCTTCGATCTTAATAAGTCATCTACTCGTCGGTAATCGAATCCGAAGTGTGTGCCCCATCCGAACCTTTGATCTCTGAACTTGCTGATATCTTTGTAAGATATCAATGCAAGTAAATACTTATTGTAGAGGTTCGCACCATTCCCCGAAAGTTCATCCAGTTTATAATTGTATACTATAGTCTTGGCAAGAAACTTCACCAGACCAACCGGACCGATCTCGATTGGTGCAGTAAGTAAAAGAGTCCCACCACTTTTTGTCATTTTTATCAAATTACTTAAAGCTGAATCAGGGTTCCCGACATGTTCAATCGTTTCGAAGCATGTAACGAAATCATGCTGTCCCACATCAGCTGGATTATTTAACTCCATAAACTCAAACTTAAAAGACGGGTTCTTTTTTCTAGCAACTTCGAGATGTTCAGAATGATCAAATCCGTATACCTCCTCTGGTTTAAGTTGATTCGCTACAACCTTGGTCAAAAAACCAGTTCCACACCCCACATCTGCATAAGTTAAAGTTCCATGACTACGGCTTCCTTCTTTTTCGATGACAGATTTGATCTCTTTCAGGCGCTGTCTGTGGGGCCAGTTCTTAAGTGATTTATCTTTGTAGATGTGAGAATGATCTTTTTTCATAATCGTCTCTTTTTACAATCTGATACATTTGATGCATAACCGGCGAATACTTTTTCTGATCCCTTATCTTTGGCGGGCCGACCAGAACGGGCCTCATTCCTGATTCTTTTTGTTCAGTCCCAGGATCTCATCGATAAGCAGTGTTTTTACGACAGTTTTCTCTGAAAACGTCCTGGCGAATTCATATCCTCCTGAGGATAGTGTTTCGTATAACTCCTTGTCAGATGCAAGTCTGTCGAAGGCTCTCAAGATCTGTTCCGGACTTCCAGGTTGAATCAGAAGCCCTGTCACTTCGTCCTCAACGATATCGGGGATTGATTTCCACCTGGTAGTGATGATTGGAACGC
>JAHOYU010000109.1 GCA_019038625.1 Candidatus Latescibacterota bacterium
GCTCCACGGTATTGCTGCCGTTGGCTGGTGACATATTGAAATCGCGCCCCGAATACCATGCAAACATCCCGGAAGCTGTGGCCAGACGCATGATGTAATCGAAATCTGATTCCCGATACTGGGTGTCGAACTTGTATTTGCCACTGGTCGATTCTACAGTACCTACAGTGACCTGATAGTTTCCAAGAAGGCCGCTGACTATGTCACTGGCGCTCTTCTCGTGGTAATGAGCATTCTTTATGGCCCCGTCCATGGCGATCGTAGGCGATGCGGCGTGTATCCTGACCATGTTCAGGCCATCGATACTGTTCTCAAGCTGTACATCCGTTATGACGCCGATAAACTCGAGGGCGCGTGCCTCGTCGACCATACTTCCACTGGGCTTGATGTTCAGAGTGATATTGCTGCCAAGGAATTTTGTGTAATCACCGGGATCATCGAAATCCTGGTCCGATGCTTTCTTGCCCACCTGCTGGATCTGTATGACGAGCTGATGGTGGGAATCGATGAACTGATCGAGCCTCACGCTCGATATATTGAACCTGATCTCCTCGTTGTCCACCCTGATCAGACATTCGGCGGGTGTTTCCAATAGAGCCATATTGCACTCCCCGGCATAAGCAGGTCAGTCCCAGTCCGGCGACTTCCGGACCAGGACCTCAGGACCCGACTTTTCGGTCAATGACAGATTTTCTCAAGCGGCACGGCCGCCTTATTTTATTCCTGCCAGAGGTTGTCGATCTCTGCATCGCTTATCGCCAGCTTCTCGCAGGAGATCTCGAATTCTTCCCAAATCTGTTCGTCAGGATTATTCTTGATATGAGGCACACTCTCCTGATACGCAGTGATGAAACCGCTTTCCCATGTGAGTTCCTTCATCGTGGCATCATCGGGATTCCTGAAGGTAACCCTGCCGTTCTTCCAGTTCGGCTTTGATGAATCCATCGCCCAACGAGCTATATCTACGGTCTCGTCCGATTCTCTTCTCACCGTGATGACCCCGGCATGCGCGCGGTCCGCGGGGCGCCCGGTCTCATCCTTCGCTGTATAGAGAACATAGCTTACAGAGTAGACATTCTTGAATACGACACCATCAATCTCCAGTGTTGGTCTTCTCGCCATCTTCTACAACTCCTTTCAAACCGGCCTTTCAGACACGGTTTCTGATAAACATCCCCTGATTTAATCATCCCTTACGTTTAAACATCCTTCACTTTCGTCTGATCGTCATCGTTCCATGCCGCAAACTCGATATTGAAGGTCCTCGCGGGATACTTAGGATTGAGAGCGACCTTGATATCGACTTCCTGTTTCTTGCGCATCTCTTCATCGGCAAAGATCTCGACCTTGAAGTCTTCCAGGATATTGTCTCCACCTGAAATAGCCTTCATGAACTTGTCGATGTCCCTTCTAAGGGTGTCGATGAACTTCTGATCGATCACTGAAAACGTCTGTTTGTTCAGGTAATTGCGAAGCGTCTTGTACACGTAGTCGTAGGTCCGCCGGATCGAATAGATGTTGAATGTCTCCTTGGTGGACATGGTCGAAGAACCCATCGCTACGACAGCGCCTTCGAAATTCACCATGGTGTTGACGCCCTTCTCGTTGATCTTGCTGGCGTCCGGCTGGTTCGCCCTGAACTTGATGTACTTCGATTCGGCGATCTTGCCGTATTTGAATCCGGCTGACGGCTGCTGCATACCAGCCGTCGTATCGCCCTGGTACATCTTGCCCGCGACGAGTGAGGAAGGCGGGATCCACATGTCGCCGTCCTCATACTGGTTGGCCTCACGAGCCATCACGTAGTTGGCAAATATCGAGATATACTGCTTGTAGTCGTCTATCCCGGCGAGGCTGGCATATGCGGGATCCTCCAGCATATCCATTACCTCTTCGAACTTCTCGAAATCGGGAAGGTCGGAGATGACATGAAGCTTGTTCGGCAGGCCGATCTGCCGGGCTACCGAATCGATGTTCTCGACCGAACCGAGCCATCCGGGGATGACCGCCATCGAGAAACATTCCTTGATCGACCACTCACGGTATAGATCCGATATCGCCTTACCGAGTTCCTCGAACTTTTCCTTGTCGTCCGGGTTCATCAGGTCTTCGGCACTGACATTGGCGAACCATGCGTTCACCTTTTCGTCAGGTTCCTGCTGCGCGTTGGCAAAAAACTTGTCAATGGAGCGATATGTCGTCTCGACTTCCCTGCCGGAACGCATGACCCTTTTCATGTTCTTGTCGAGATTCGCCTCAAGCTTGGTCATCTTCTCATTGATGACTTTCCGCATACCATCGGGATCGTCACCACCGGACAGTGCCTCGACCCATAGTTTCAGCCTCTCCGCGAGAAGTTTTCTCTGCTTGGCAAAATCTTTCTTCGTCAGGAATTCCTTTCTCTGGAAATCCTTCTTCGGATCGAGCCATTCGACACCCCTGACGAGGTCTCCATCGGCTGTCTTGAAAGAAGGAAGAATTTTCGCCAGCTCTTCGAACTTCCCGAATTTTTCACTCAGGAGCTCGGCGAACTCATCGTCCGACAAGGTTTCACCTGCCGCAGCTGGCTTTGCCTCTGCTGCTTCCTGCTGCTGAGGCTGCATTTCCTTTTCTTCGTCACCCATTCGTATCTCCTCGTTTTTATTCGGTTAACAGATCGATATAGTACTGTGCCGCTTTCAAAAGAGCTGCTTTCTTCTCCGCGTCCGAAAGAGTCTTTTTGAGGGCATTGTTCTTCTTGAGCTGTTTGTCGAGATCTGCCAGGATCTCTTTGCTGTAGTAGGTCGTCGACAGATGGTCGTTGTTCTCGATCAGTTCCTTCGGAGTAAAATCTTTCATCGCCTTGATCTTGAAATCGGCGTTGATCGGCTCACCTTCCGTCGATTCCA